>NZ_WIWK01000031.1:0-55746 GCF_009600165.1 Pseudomonas sp. FSL R10-0399 | reverse complement strand
ACCTGGCACTGGCACGCCAGGCGCCAGCCTTGCTCGCGCTGCGCACGGCTCAGCGCCTCGGGCTTGAGGTCATGCGGCTCGCCCTGCACACAACGCACCAGGCAAGCATGGCAACTGCCCGCGCGGCAACTGTAAGGCACAGACACGCCCGCCTGATTCAAGGCATCCAGCAAATTGCAGCCATCAGCAACTGACCAGCGTTTGTCAGCGACGTGTAACTCGGGCACTTCTGGCCTCCTGTGGGTAATTAGTCTTATAGACGCTAGGGCCGGGCGAGTCGCTTGACCCACCTCAGTGCGTCTAGCCCCCGAAAAGCGAAGGTCCTGCGGCCCTTATCGCAGCCTTCGGCAGCGGCTACAAGTTTTGCCTGTTCAGGTGTAACAAAGACAGGGGCGGGTTATACTGCCGCGCCTTTTTTGTACCGGTCATGCGTGCCCGGTACATCTCTCAAGTTGTTTACGACAGACCGAAACACCCAGGTCGCAAACACCTTATTGATTGAATGTTCCCGTCTTATAGAGGAGCGCGACCCATGACCGTGATCAAGCAAGACGATCTGATCCAGAGCGTTGCTGACGCCCTGCAATTCATTTCTTACTACCACCCCGTTGACTTCATTCAGTCCATGCACGAAGCCTACCTGCGCGAAGAATCGCCAGCGGCCCGTGACTCGATGGCGCAAATCCTGATCAACTCGCGCATGTGTGCCACCGGCCACCGCCCGATTTGCCAGGACACCGGCATCGTCACCGTGTTCGTGCGTGTGGGCATGGATGTGCGCTGGACCGGCGCCACCATGAGCCTGGACGACATGATCAACGAAGGCGTGCGTCGCGCTTACAACCTGCCAGAAAACGTCCTGCGTGCATCCATCCTGGCCGACCCGGCCGGTGCTCGCCGCAACACCAAGGACAACACCCCGGCAGTCATCCACTACTCCATCGTCCCGGGCAACACCGTGGAAGTGGACGTGGCGGCCAAGGGCGGCGGTTCCGAGAACAAGTCGAAAATGGCCATGCTCAACCCGTCCGACTCGATCGTTGACTGGGTGCTCAAGACCGTTCCGACCATGGGCGCGGGCTGGTGCCCACCGGGCATGCTCGGCATCGGTATCGGCGGCACGGCTGAAAAGGCGGCAGTGATGGCCAAAGAAGTGTTGATGGAGTCCATCGACATTCACGACCTGATCAAGCGCGGCCCGAGCAACCGTATCGAAGAGATGCGTATCGAGCTGTTCGAGAAGGTCAACCAACTGGGCATCGGCGCCCAGGGCCTGGGCGGTCTGACCACCGTGCTCGACGTTAAAATCATGGACTACCCGACCCACGCCGCTTCCCTGCCGGTGTGCATGATCCCGAACTGCGCGGCCACCCGCCACGCGCACTTCGTGCTCGACGGTTCCGGCCCTGCCGAACTCGAAGCGCCGCCGCTCGACGCCTACCCGGAAATCGTCTGGGAAGCCGGCCCATCGGCCCGCCGTGTCAACCTCGACACCCTGACCCCGGAAGACGTACAAAGCTGGAAGCCGGGCGAAACCGTATTGCTCAACGGCAAAATGCTCACCGGTCGCGACGCGGCGCACAAGCGCATGGTCGAAATGCTCAACAAGGGTGAAACCTTGCCGGTCGACCTCAAAGGCCGCTTCATCTACTACGTTGGCCCGGTTGATCCGGTAGGCGACGAAGTGGTTGGCCCGGCAGGCCCGACCACCGCTACGCGGATGGACAAATTCACCCGCCAGATCCTCGATCAAACCGGCCTGCTGGGCATGATCGGTAAATCCGAGCGCGGCCCGACTGCCATCGAAGCGATCAAGGAACACAAAGCCGTGTACCTGATGGCCGTGGGCGGTGCAGCCTACCTGGTTGCCCAGGCGATCAAAAAATCGCGCGTGGTGGCGTTTGCCGAACTGGGCATGGAAGCGATCTACGAGTTCGACGTTAAAGACATGCCAGTGACCGTGGCAGTCGACAGCAAAGGCGAGTCGGTGCACATCACCGGCCCGGCGATCTGGCAACAAAAGATCCACGACAGCCTGGCCGTAGAAGTGCAATAAGCACATCCACGCCAGACACAAAAACGGCCGGGTGAATAACCCGGCCGTTTTTTTATGCGCGGCCTCCTTGTGGGAGCGGGCTTGCTCGCGATTCAAGCGATACGGCTTGCCTGATGAACTGCGGCGATGCCATCGCGAGCAAGCCCGCTCCCACAGGTTTTCAACAGTCCAAACCTGCCCTGCGCTTAGAACGCGTTACGGAAGATCTCTTCAATCTGCGCCTGATCAGCCTTGCGCGGGTTAGTGAAGCCGCACGCATCTTTCAGCGCATTGGTGGCCAGGACCGGGATGTCATCCAGTTTGGCGCCCAGATCACGAAGGCCCGCCGGGATTTCTACGTCCTTGGCCAAGGTACGAATCGCCGCAATAGCCGCCTGCGCGCCCTCTTCCGGGCTCAGGCCGCGCACGTCGGCGCCCAGCGCGTGGGCCACATCCGTCAGGCGCTGCGCACAGACATTGGCGTTAAAGGTTTGCACGTGGGGCAGCAACACGGCGTTGCACACACCGTGCGGCAGGTCGTAGTAACCGCCCAACTGGTGCGCCATGGCATGCACAAAACCCAACGACGCGTTGTTGAACGCCATGCCCGCCAGGAACTGCGCATACGCCATGTTTTCACGCGCGACCAGGTCTTTGCCGTCACGCACCGCCTGACGCAGGTTCTGGCTGATCAGCTCCATGGCCTTGATCGCACAGGCATCGGTAATCGGCGTGGCCGCCGTCGACACATAGGCTTCAATGGCGTGGGTCAAGGCGTCCATGCCAGTGGCGGCGGTCAGGCCTTTAGGCATCGCCACCATCAATTCAGGGTCATTGACCGACAACAGCGGGGTCACGTTACGGTCGACGATGGCCATTTTTACGTGGCGCTCTTCATCGGTAATGATGCAAAAACGCGTCATCTCACTGGCCGTGCCGGCCGTGGTGTTGATCGACACCAGCGGCAGTTGCGGCTTGGCCGACTGATCGACGCCCTCATAGTCACGGATATGCCCACCGTTGGTGGCGCACAGGGCAATGCCCTTGGCGCAGTCATGGGGCGAGCCGCCGCCCAGTGACACCACGAAATCACACGCGTGCTCCTTGAGAACTTTCAAACCGGCTTCGACGTTGGCAATGCTCGGGTTGGGCTTGGCCCCGTCAAAAATTACCGATTGCACGTCCTGCAACGCCAGCTTTTCAGCAATCAACGTCGCCACCCCGGCCTTGGCCAACCCTGCGTCCGTAACGATCAACGCCTTGCGAAAGCCATAATTGCGAATCGCGGCCATGGCTTCGTCCAGACAGCCGTTGCCCATGATATTTACCGCAGGGATGAAAAAGGTGCTGGTCATCGAGAGTCCTCAGCGCGGGCACTGCCCGCAACGCTTGTTGTGTCGGTGGGGGGTAGCTTCCTCCAATCAAATGGCGCAGATGTTGACTTGGCTCAACGGTTGGGCGTGATAAAGTCCCGCACCGCCCCAGTATCGAGACACCAATAGACATGACCCCCTTCCAGGAATTTGATGCCGAACTAGAAGACTGGAACACGCTCAGCGCCAGCCAGCCTTGCAGCGGATTGCTGCTGGGTAACGGCGCGAGCATGGCCGTGTGGCATGACTTTTATTACGACTCATTGTTTGAGAAAGCCAAAAGCGTCAGCGAAAAGCCCCTGAGCCAGACCGAACTCAGCGTGTTTGACGCCTTGGGCACGCGCAACTTCGAACACGTGCTCAGCGCCCTGAAAACCGCGAGCAAGGTCAACAAAGCGCTGGCGATCAGCTCGGCCTCGCCGCGCAAACGCTATTACGCGATCAAAGAAGCCATGATCAACTGCACCCAGGATGTGCACATCCCGTGGCGCTTGATGCAGGCCGACACCTTGCGCTGCTGGCAGCAGGAACTGGCTCGCTACGCCACCGTGTACTGCTCCAACTACGACCTGCTCACCCCATGGGCGGTGATGCAGGCGCCCAAGCAGTTCAATGACCTGTTCGACACCCCAAGCGCCACCTTTGAGTTGGGCTACGCCCTGGGCAAAGGCAAAGCCACGCGGGTGCTGTACCTGCACGGCGCCATGCACCTGGTAAAAAACCAGGAAGGCAAGGCACGCAAACTCAACGCAGACGAAGCCACCTTGCTCAGCAGCTTTGCGGTCAACCATTCGATCAGCGCCCTGGATGATGTGCCGCTGTTTGTCAGCGAAGGCAGCAGTGATGACAAGCGCAAATCCATTCGCTACTGCGACTACCTGAGCTTTTGCCACGAACAACTGATGACCCACAAAGACGCGCTGTGCCTCTTTGGCCACAGCTTGAGCGAGCAAGACCAGCACCTGATCAACGCCCTGCGCCAGGCACCGCTGAAAACCCTGTGCATCTCGATCTACCCGCGCAGCGAAGCGTTTATCCGCTTCCAGAAAAACCACTACGCGGCGCTATTTGCCGACAAAAAGCTGACATTGCGTTTCTATAATTCAAAAACTCACCCGCTCGGCTCCAGCAAACATTCAGTCCCGGTAGAGGTGTAACCCCCCCATCACAACGGTAGGAGCGAGCTTGCCTCGCGATCTTTTGATCTTTCGCAGCCTTCGTACCTCGGCAGCGACTACAGGATTCAGAGACATCGGTAATAAAACGAGACAAATAGCAATAATTCTCGATACCATTCGCGTCTTATTGCTCCGTTTTCCTACAGGGATGTACATGTCTCGCCTCAAACCCGACCCGCTGGCGGCCGAATCCTTTCGCGAGTTCTATACGCAAATTCTGCACTTCCTGCGCAAGCGTACTGACAACGCCAGCGATGCCGCTGACATGACTCAAGATGTGTTCACGCAATGGCTGGGTTATCAGGACCGGGCCAACGTCGAGCAACCGCGGGCGTTTCTGTTCCAGGTGGCGCGCAATCTGCTGCGCGATCACTGGCGTCGGCAGCAGGTACGCCATGAGGCACACAGCGAGCACCTGCAACCGGCAACCGAGCCTTTAAGCGACGAGAGGGATGAGCCCATGGCCGCTGCCCAGCGCCTGCAACGCCTTGAGCAACTCAAAAGCGTACTCGCCGAACTCTCGCCCAGACGCCGCGAAGCCCTTATGCTGCACCGCTTTGAAGGCTTGAGTCAGGCACAGATAGCCGAACGCATGGGGATCTCCGTCAGCATGGTGGAAAAACACATTGCCTTTGCCTTGTTGCATTGCAAGCAGCATTTACACCGGGATAGCGGCAAGGAACAGCCAAAATGAGCCCTTTTCACACAAGCGACACCGACAGCATCGACGCGCAAGCCGCCCTGTGGTTTACCCGTAACCGTGACGCGCACAACGCCCCCGCAGACCCTGCGTTCAGCACTTGGCACGCGGTCCCGGCGCATGCCCGGGCCTACGCCGAATTCGAAGCCTTGTGGGCCGACCTGGGTGAACTTGAACACCTGAACAAGCCCGTGCCGTTGCCCGTCAAAAAACCTTCACGCACCGGTTACGGCTTCGCCGTGGCCACGGCGGCCGCGATTGTATGCGCCCTCTTCGCCCTCAACCTAGGCACGCCGGTGGCGCTTTATCAGCAGCCAGTGGCCACGTACCGCGAAGGGGCAAAAACCCTGCAGCTGCCCGACGGAAGCACGCTGACCGTCAACGCCAATACCCAGCTGCGAATCGATTTCACCGCTCAGGTGCGCAACATTTACCTGGAACAAGGCCAGCTCTACATCGACGTGGCGCCCAACAAAGAGCATCCGCTGGTGGTGCATGCCGGTGACGCGCAGATCAAAGTGGTGGGCACCGGCTTTGATGTGCGTCGCAGCCAGCGCCAACTGGAAGTCAGCGTCGCCCATGGCCAGGTGGCATTTATGCCCGATGCCAACACCTCGACCTTGCTCGGCGCCCAACAACAAGCCACCTATGACTACGCCAAAGGCACCCTGCAAACGCACACGTTGAATGCCAATGAAGTGGGCAATTGGCGCAGTGGCCACTTGTCCTTTCGCAATCGCGAGCTGGCCAGCCTGGTGGATGAACTGGATCTGTATCGCCCCGGGGTTATTGAATTGGCGAGCGGGCCGCTCGAACACTACAAAGTCTCGGGCAACCTCAATACCGCCGACCCACTGGCGCTGGTCAAAGCCCTGCCCGCCCTGATCCCGGTGAAAACCGTGTTGCTGGACAGCGGAAAAATCCGCATTGAACCGCGCTAAAAAACAACTGCGAATATTTTGCATTCGCATATGTGGTTTTTCATGCCTGCCGCGTCTTCCTCCGGTCTGCGTTGCTAACGCACGCCTTTTTTGGCCTTTGTTGCCGCTCTGGGGGATTTCATGTTTCGCGCACCACATCACTTCTCGTATTTGTGCACCCGCCCGACCTTGCTCGCCGCGTGCATGACGTTCAGCCTGTATGCCCAAGCCGACTCGATCCAGCTACAACTGCCTGCACAATCGCTGGCCAGTTCGTTGAGTGACATCGCGCAACAAGCGAACATCGCCTTACTGTTCGACGAAGCGCTGCTGCGCAACATCAAAGCCCCGGCACTGAGCGGCGACTACAGCCCGCAAGACGCCATCCAGCGACTGCTCAAAGACACCGATTTCAACCTGATCCTGGTCGACAAAACCTACGTGGTGCAGCCCAAAGAGCAAGGCACCACCACCAGCAACAGCCTCGAACTCGGCGCGCTCAGCGTGGTGGGCAGCGGTAACGAAGTCGACTCCAGCAACGTCGGCAAGTCGACCATGACCCAGACCGAAATCAACCGCTACCAGGCCAATAACATCCCGAGCCTGCTGTCCACGTTGCCTGGCATCTACCTCGGCGGCTCGCTCAAACCCGGCGGCCAGACCATCAATATCTGGGGCCTGGGCGAAGCCGAAGACGTTCAACTGACCGTCGACGGCGCGACCAAAAGCGGCTTTGAGCGCTACATGCAAGGCACAATTTTTGTCGAGCCCGAGCTGATCAAGCGCCTCGAAGTCGAAAAAGGCCCCCACGACGTACGCACAGGCAATGGCGGCTTTGCCGGTGCGGTGCGCATGATCACCAAAGATGCCCCGGACCTGCTCGAAGACGGCAAAAACACTGGCGGCATGCTCAAGTACGGCTACAGCAGCAACGACCATCAACAGGTGTACAGCGGCGCCGTGTACGGGCGTACCGACGATGGCCGCGCCGATGCGCTGGTGTATTACACCAAGCGCGACGGCGACGACATGAAGCTGGCAGGCCGCATGCCCGACCCGAACAACAACTACCCGGTCAACCCCAAGCGCTTGCCCAATACCGCTCAGGACCTGGACGCGCAACTGCTCAAGGTCAACCTGCACTTCAACGAAGAACACAGCCTGGGAATGACCTACTCCCACGTGAACAACGCGCTGTGGGTGCCCTTTTCGGCGATCAGCTACCCGGCTCCGCCCAGCCAGGCCAACATCGACAAATACGGCTATGACGGCGCCACCCGCAGGTTCTTGTCTAACCGCTCGACCATCGACAACACCTGGACGAGCCAATATAAGTACCAGCCCGTCAACAACCCGCTGATTGATCTGGAGGTGAAGCTCTCGCACTCCAAAACCGAGCAGACCGACAAGCGCGGCGAAAACGCCTTCTTCCAGCCCGCCAGCGGCGGTCGCAAGATGGACACTGCCTACACCGACAACATGCTTCAGATCGAAAACGTCAGCCTGATCCCCACCGGCCCGCTCAACCATGCGGTGACCACCGGCGTGCAAGTGCGCAAGCACCAACGCGACGTCGACATGTGGATGCCGGACGGGATTTACGAATCCGAGAAATACAACTACGGCCACTACCAGCCGGGCTTTATGCCCAAGGGCAAAGTCGACACCAACAGTTTCTATGTTCAGGACGCCATTACCTGGGGCGACTTCACCCTGACCCCGTCATTGCGTTACGACCATGTACGCAACCGTGGCCAGGAAAACGACGCGCCCCTGTATAACCAGGCCGAACTGGGCCACGACTACAGCAACCAGACCTACACCGGTTGGTCGCCGCGGCTGTCAGCCTTCTGGAAAGTCACCCCCAATACCGCCTTGTTTGTCGACTACAGCAAAACCTGGCGTGCGCCGGTGATTGATGAGCAGTATGAAGTTCAAGGCACGGGCAACCGCACCACCACCAGCCTGGACTTGGACCCGGAGCGCATCACCGGCTGGCGTGCAGGCAACATCACCAACTTCGATCATATTTTTAGCGACAGCGACCATGCGCTGATCCGCACCACGTTGTTCCGCAACAAAATCGACAACGAAATCTTCAAGGCCACTGGCGTCGGTTGTGCCCAACAAACCACCGCAGGCGGCATGTCCAAGGAATGTGCAGGCATGCTGCCCATGTCCAACTACCGCAACATCGGCAGCGTGACCATCAAGGGCTTTGAAGTTGAGAGCTTTTACGACTCGACCTACGTTTTTGGTTCGCTGTCATACGCCTGGATGACCGGCAAACACGAAGGTGCTTACACCAACCCGTGGGGGCCTGATGTGTGGGCGCGCGACATTCCGGCACCCAAATGGATTGCCGTGCTAGGCACCAAAATCCCGAGCCTCGATGCTCGCGTGGGCTGGAAGGGTGAATTCGTGCGCAAGACCGACCGCCTGCCAAGCGACAAATACGGCCCTGGCCCGTTGACCGCTCTGGGGGACAGCTACTACAACCAATACGCCAACGACGACTACAACGTGCAGGGCCTGTTCGCTGAGTGGAAACCCCAGCAACCGTACCTCAAAGGCACCGAAGTCAACTTCACCCTGGACAACATGTTCAACAAAAGCTATCGCCCGATGCTCAGCGGCGCCAACGCCTACAGCCAGGGCCGCAACGCCAAAATCAGCATCACGCGGTTCTTCTGAGCCATCCCGACCTCGCGATCTTTTGATCGTTAAAAGATCGCGAGGCAAGCTCGCTCCTACAGACCTGTCGATGTCCCCCAACCTGTAGTCGTTGACGAGCCTGCGAGGCTACGTCAAAACCAACCACCCCGACTTTCTACGCATGCCCGCTGCTACGCGGCACCACCGTCAATTCCGGGGCTTGCACCCGGCGCTGGCTCAAATAACGTGTGCAACTGACCCGCAAGAACGAGGCGAAATTGACCACCTCGCCGCGATAATCCATCACTTCTTCATACAGCTTGGCCACCAATTGGTTGGTGGTCAGGCCATCCGCTTCTGCGATTTCGGTGAGGATGTCCCAAAACTGGTTTTCCAGGCGCAAGGTGGTGACCACGCCACAGATACGCAATGAGCGCGAGCGCGATTCATACAAGATCGGGTCGGCTTTTACATAGAGCTCACACATGGTCACGCCCTCTTCTTACAAAGTGATCCGGGTTCCCAACAACCCCAGGAAAGCCGCCAGCCAGGTCGGATGCGCAGGCCAGGCCGGTGCCGTGGCCAGATTGCCCTGCACATGGGCCTTGGTCACGTCGATATCAATGTAAGTCCCGCCCGCCAGACGCACTTCTGGCGCGCAGGCCGGGTAGGCGCTGCATTCACGGTCTTTGAGCGTGCCTGCGGCAGCGAGCAATTGCGCACCATGGCAGACCGCAGCAATCGGTTTGCCCGCCTTGTCGAAATCGCGCACCAGCTCCAGAACCTTTTCGTTCAAGCGCAGATACTCCGGCGCACGGCCGCCCGGTATCACCAGCGCGTCATAGTCGCTGGCCTTGACCTTGTCGAAATCAAAATTCAGGGCAAACAGATGGCCGGGCTTTTCGCTGTAAGTCTGGTCGCCCTCGAAATCATGGATTGCGGTGCGCACGGTTTGGCCAGCTGTTTTACCGGGGCATACGGCATGCACCTGGTGACCGACCATCAACAGCGCCTGAAACGGCACCATGACTTCGTAGTCTTCGACGTAATCGCCAGCCAGAATCAGAATTTTCTTTGCCGCCATGGTGCGTGCTCCTTACAGGTAAGACCTTGGGCCAATAAGAGTAGCCAAGGTAAACCCTATGCGCCTGCACGGGTAATAGCCAACTACTACGTACCCGAGCGGGCGCTTCGCGCACGCTTACTTCAACAAGCCATCAGCCTGAAGCAAGGTTTCAAGGCAGTGCTCTTGAATGTGGTAGAACGCCTTGAGTTCCTGAATTTTCACCAACAACTGCGCCGGGTCTTGAGGTTCGGCACGTTTGACCGCGAGGATCATTTTGTTTTTGTTGGTGTGTTCCAGCGAGATGAACTCAAACACCTTGGTTTCATAGCCGCAGGCTTCGAGGAACAACGCACGCAGGCTGTCGGTGACCATTTCGGCCTGTTGGCCCAGGTGCAAGCCGTATTGCAGCATCGGCTTGAGCAGTGCCGGGCTCTGGATTTGCAGGCGAATCTGCTTGTGGCAGCACGGCGAACACATGATGATCGCGGCCCCGGAACGGATGCCCATGTGAATCGCATAGTCGGTGGCAATGTCACAGGCATGCAGGGCGATCATCACGTCAATCGGGGTCGGCGCAAAACTGCGCACGTCGCCGTGCTGGAAGCTCAGGCCCGGATGCTCCAGACGCTGGGCAGCGTTGTTGCACAGCGTGACCATGTCTTCGCGCAACTCAACGCCGGTGACAAGGCCCTCAGCGTGCAGGCTGTGACGCAGGTAGTCGTGGATGGCAAACGTCAGGTAACCCTTGCCTGAACCGAAATCCACCACCTTGACCGGCTGATCGAGCTTGAGCGGCGAGCTGCTCAAGGCGTGGGAAAACACCTCAATAAATTTGTTGATCTGCTTCCACTTGCGCGACATCGCCGGGATCAGCTCTTGCTGCTTGTTGGTGACGCCAAGGTCCGCCAAAAAAGGCCGCGTCAGGTCCAGAAAGCGATTTTTCTCACGGTTATGCTCAGCCGAGGGCACTTCTCGCGCTTGCTGGCTTTTGCCTTTAAACAGCGAGCTTTTGCCTTTTTTGCTGTATTCCAGCTGCACTTCGTCGGTCAGCGTCAACAAATGCGCGTTTTTGAACGCTTCGGGCAACAGACCGGCAATCGTTGCAACAGCCTCGCCGAGTGCAAAGTTCTTGGTGATGTCACGGGTTTTGTAGCGGTACACAAACGACAGGCAAGGCTGATCCTTGACTGTGACCTGCTTGATGATGACCCGCTGCAACTCGGCCTCCGGGCCGACATATTTGGCCAGCACCAGCTTGATAAACGAGTTTTGCGCCAGACCGGTTTCCAGCAGGTTCAAAAATTGCGCACGATGATCCGGCACAGACGGGGCGGTGGTAGCAGTCACTGACATTTAAAAAGGTGCCTCGAGGGGTGCAGAAGAGGAATTCGCAATGGCCGCCATTTTAGGCGTGTTGACGGCCGGGGGCACGGGGTTATTTCGCAATCCGGGCCGTGCATAGCTATGTACCGCGTCTGTGCACCGGCCATTGCGTTAAATCAAGGCCTCGATCTTCGCCGGATGAATCCCGGCGCAGAAGCCTTGTTTTTTGATCCCTGACGCAATGGCACCTCATGAAAACACTCTCATCGACACCCGATTTCCTGGCGCGTTTTGTCGCCCTTGGCAGCTTCCCTCAAGACCAGTTTTTACCGCGCCCAACCTTTAAAAACGTGGTCGCCGAAGCCTTCAAGCAGGCCATGCTGGAGGCATACCCCGGGCTCAGGGCCGATGTGTCACACGCGCACATTAGCGAGTCACTGCCCTCGGCCGATGCTCAACCCGCCCCGGCACCCGATCCACCCAGCACCTGGCGATTGATTGCGCCATCGACCCTGCTGATTCAAGGTTTTATCGATCAGCGCACACTCAACCTGTCAGCGGACAGACACCGCCTCACCATTGATCAGAAAGTCGAAAATCCCGCGCCCTTGAGCGTGAGCATGGCAACCCTTGAGAAGCTGCTCAATGAGTGGGCCCCTCAGGTGATCGATGTTTTCGCCCAAGCCTTGATCCATTTCTGGAGCACCCCCTCACCCGCCGGTGTCAGCCCCTGGCTATGGTTGAGCCGGGTGCTGCAAGTGGGCTTGAGCGCCACCCACAACGACACCCATCGCCAGCCCGCATTGACTCAGGAACAGTCAGCCGGGCTGGGCGCCTTGTCAGGCTTCGCGGACAAAGACCAGCGATTGAAGCTCACCAGGGAAACCCCACTGCACGCTTATCTGGTCAACATCGACACCACCGATGCCCAAGGCCCGCGGCGCTTGCAGATCCCGGGGCTGGCTCTGATTACCCGCAGCATCGGTGAGCGCCTGATCGTCATGGCTTGGTCACTGGCCGACGGCATAGAGCTGTTTGATTCACTGCAAGACTTCGCCCAGTCACTGCCCCGGCGTATACCGGGCCTGGCAGATGACAGCCCGGTGGTCTGGAGCGCGTATGAGCCCGAAGGCCATTTTTTTCAGGCATTGGCCCAAACTCTGCTCGACAAAACCTTGCGCACGCTCACTGCACTGGGCCAAACCGCCCGGGCTGAACGCTGGAGCGCTGGCCGGCTGGCATTGGCGCTGGATGAAGAGGCGTTGATGTTTCATTTTTTCAGCGCCCAGGAATCCAAAGATTTTGAGCAACTGGTCAGCAAACTCCCTCAATGGTTGACCACCGCTGCACGCGCAGACATTCGCGCCTATAGCCGCCTGCTGGCCAATCAAGTGGCGCAACAACAGAGTGCAGAGGGCAAAACCTTCCTCGATGACATTCCCACGCTGCTGGATTTCGCTCTGCAAACCCTCAATGCCCGAATGCAGCAAGATCACCCGGACGACCCGGTGGACGCGGCCCGGATCGACATCCATGACATTGCCATCCAGGACCTGCAAATGGCCTGGCTGACAGAAGACGTCATGCCCCTGACCGAGTTTTCACTGACCTACGTAGGCGGTAAACCGGCGGCGTTTATCCAGGTTAAAGAGCGCAGCGGCCTGCCTCTGCCCACTTGGCTGAACGCCAGCTATATCAAAAATTTGCTGGAAGAAATCGACATCGGCTCGCTGTACATCAGCCTGCTTAAAGCCAATCTGGTGGACGATGCCGAGCAAGTGACGAAGCGCAAGGCGCTGTTCAAGTCCCAGTTGCAGGCGCAACTGCCACTGCTGGCGCTGGAGCATAAAATCCGCGACAGGTTCGGCTTCACAGAGGCGGGCTGGCAGCTCGTCGCACGCCTGATGAGGTCTAGTGCCGTGCCCCTGAATAATCAGGACTGCATTCGGCCACTGGCTTTCACCTTATATGACGGCGCTTCCGCCAATATCGTCGGCAACATGTTTGTGCTCGGCCCCAGAGACCTGAGCAGCGGGCCTTTAGTGCTCTACCGCCCTTTCGCCACTGATTCACTGCTCGAATTTGCTGACAGCAAGGCCCTGATGAAGGCCATCCAGCAACCCGGCGAACTTCAGGACCTGGTCGTGGCCTGGCTGCCCGATTCGGTGCGCAGTTATTACGCCGAGGGTGGATTTGAACGCCCGCACCTCGAAAGCGTGGTCAATGCCGGGGTGCTGGCGCTGCTGCCTATAAGCCCTGCCCAACTGGCGGATCTGATCATCAAGGACGATGCGCTGGCGTATGCTTTCGACAGCCACGTAGAGGCCCTGATCACGCTGTCGGATAAACAGACTGTGTCCAGTTCCGAACGGCGCTGGATTCTGTTCAAGCGCTACGCCTGGATGCTGTTCAACGGCCTGACGTTTTTTGTCAGCGGGCCGTTGCAAAAAGCCGCCTGGGTTTTCCAGACCCTGATCAGCATCGACGAAACGCTGCAAGCCCGAATCGAAAGCGACCCCGAGGCGGCCAAACAAAGTGTGATCAGCCTGCTGCTCAATCTGAGCCAGGCGCTGCTATACGAGGGGCTGAGTTTTCACGCAGCCCTCAATGTGCACTCACGCCTGCAGGCGCCTCCCGACCTGCCCATGCCAGCACCGCTGGAGCTGCCAACTCATTACGCCCCAAAACTCCCGGCAGCCAGTTCGCCAGCACAGGCCGTGAGCCGTAAAACCGGCCCGGACCCGGATGCTCAGGCCGCCAGGACCTACTCAACACTGGATTTTTCGTGGTTCAACGGCCAACCCCGCCCATCAACCCGTCAGCGGGCAGCCCTGGACACCTTCATCACCGATCTCGATGTGAGCAGCGGCACCACCATTGAAGTCGGTCCGTTAAAAGGCCTGATCAACTTTCAAAGCAACACATACGCCGTCATCGATAAAAAAACCTATCGCATCAGTCGCCAGGATGATGGTGTAGTCATTCAGGACGCCAAACAACCGACCCGTTTGGGGCCCTGGTTGATGAGCGATGACACCGGCCATTGGGACTTCGACCTGCGTCTGAGGCTGCGCGGTGGCGGACCCAAAAAGCGCATTGCACAGATGCGCGAAGAAAAAAAACAGGCGCTGACACAGTTAGTCGCCGAAGAAGCACGGTTGATGACTGAAAAGCTGGCCCGTGATCGAGTACTGACGCTCACCGAAACACTCATGGCGGCGCCCAGCGGGCGCGAAGCAACCTTCTTCGAGCGTTATGAAACAGAATTTACTCAATGGAGCATCAGTGCCCGCGCGTTGATCAAAACCGTGCAAAAGATGAACGATATAACCCCCGTTCCCTCCTTTGAGGCAAAAATGCAGGCGTTGTGGGCAGAACTGACCCTCAAACTATTCAAAATGCAAAACCACCTTGAAGAGCAGCGCAAGGACCTGCCCCTCACAGCGTTCAGTGCAGAATTCAAAATCCGCCTGAGCGTTGCCATAAACCAATTGGGTGCCGACAATCAGCAGCCTTACCTCGAACTCGTCGAACACCTTAAAAAAGCTGAGGTGCTAGAACGCAAAGCATTTGATATCGCATTAATGGAATCTGAAGGGATTTTGGAGACCAGCAAGTTGCCCATACCGCGCGATTCACCGCTGGCAGATCTGTTCCTGAAAAAAGATAAACATTTTTTCGACCGCCACTGGGCAGTCATCTATATGGAAACGCTGCAGGAACTGGTCTTGAACCGGGCGGCCAGCGACCTCAACGCCGAAGAACTGCACGCTTTCAACCACCTCAACACCGATGTCTTCGTCAATATGGGCTGGTCGCAGTTAAGACTGCGCCTCCAGGAAGGGCAGATCGGTGTCGAGCACATTGAATTTTACGAGTCGGCCATCACCCTCTACCAGGGTTTAACAGCCACCTGCGAAAACTTGATCACTCTCAAATCGGAACATTTTCGCAATGAATACCTGCCCTCTTTACTGGCAGCCATCAAGCCGTTGCAGTCGTTTGCCGAAATGCAATTGTCGAAGGTGATATGGGAGTCAGAAAGCTCAAGCTCCGAGTCTGATGAGCCGCAGCCCGGCCCCAGCTGGAAAACAGCGCTGCCGCCCGCCAAGACAAAGACCGGCGCGCCCCGACAAAAAGTCTTCAAGACCACCGACAAACAAGTTCTGGTGGGCGTGGTCCGTAATCGCAGCCCTGACGACCCCACTGAAATTGTCGATGTGGTGGATGCCTTCAGCCAGATGAAAGTCAGTTCTTACCGGCGTGGTGCGAGCGATGAATGGGAGCAAATCGAAAACCTCAGGCCCGCCACCCCCACTGTGGTATCCCATGCCAAATCCCTTGCCAGGCTGGAGGCCGATGCCGTCAAACTGCTGGGCAGGGTCGAGGCCAGCATTCAACAGACACGCGCCTTCGCCAAAACGTCGAAAATCCCGGTAGAAATCGAAGAAATACTGGAGTTCAAAAGCCAGTCCCTGGACGAAACGGCCAGGCAAATGCAAGTTCTACTCGCCGCTGAAGGCCCGGACGTCGAACCTCTGACACGCAGTCAAAGGGGCATCGCCAATGGGTTGATCGCTCAGCTAGAGCTCAATTCAGTGCGGTTGCGCGCGGAAGGTAAACGCCTGCGAATCAGCCTGATTACCGACTTGCCCCCCACCGCGGCGAATATCGACTACCTCAAGACCCATGACCAGGTGGAGATTGTGCGACTGGGCAAACGTCGCCCAATGAGCGGGCCAAGAAAGGATTACGTGCAGGAATATGAGGTCCGCAGTCGCGATGGCAAAGCATTGTGGTACGCGCACTTTCATTACAGCTCGCCGGATGCAGCACCCGCAGCCTTTACCGCCGCACACTTGAAAACAGAGGCGCATCGGTTCATGAGTGCTCAGGCCTTGTATGCCCAAGCGGGCTCAACCTCCGATGTGATTCAGATTTACCGCAGCAAGATCACCCTGGCGCTTGCAGAAAAACTGTTCCTGGCAGTCCAGTCAGTGTGATGAAGGCGCCATACAGGCGCCTTCAAACGGTTACAACACCACCAACCGATTCGGCAATTGATTACGCGTAGCGGTTTTGGGTACGTGTTTTTCCAGCAGTTCGGCACTGGCGTCGATGCAGGCGATAAAGCCTTCTGCGGTGTGTCCCAGTGCAACGCGGCGTACAAAATCGCTGACGATGTTGCCCCAATCGCTGTTGTCCAGGCGCTGGGAGATGCCTTCGTCAACGATGATCTCGACGTAGCGCTCGGCTTCACTGACAAAAATCAGCACTCCGGTGCGGTCTTGGGTGTGGTGCAGTTTTTGTTCGAGAAACTGGCGCCGCGCCAGGTTGCTGGCCCGCCAGTGGCGAACCCGCGCCGGGATCATAAACGTGGTCAGCACCGGGATGCGGAAGATCAAACTGAGAAAGACAAAAGTGGCCCATTGCAGCATGAGCAATGTGTAGATCGTCATGTCGCTGTCTATAAAGTGCACCAGCGCCGGTACCACCAGGGCGATCAAGCTGGCCCAGAGTAAGGGGATGTAGCTGTAATCGTCGGCGCGCGGTGCAAGCACGGTGACGATTTCGGCGTCGGTGCGCTGTTCGGCGCGGGTCACGGCCTCTTCAACCTGCCGTTTTTGCTCTTGCGTGAGTAAAGCCATAAGTGTCGATGCCCGTTTAAAAATGAATTACCAGCCGCCAGAAGCGCCGCCGCCACCAAAACTGCCGCCGCCTCCTCGAAAACCACCGCCGCCACCGCCACGTCCAAAGCCACCGCCGCCAAAGCCGCCGGAACGCGAGCCGCCGCCTCCCCCAGAGTTGCAAATGCCATAGAACTGGCAGGCCGCGACCACGACGATAAACGCTAAAAACAACAACAGCACCACGCCTGGATGCTCAGCCAAAAAGTCATCACCACCGCCCTGCCCGCTGGCGTAGGCAGGCTCAGCCAGCGGCGCACCGCCCAGCACCTGAAGCATGGCCCCCACGCCGTCGCTGATGCCCTGGCTGAACTGTCCGGCTTTAAACGCCGGGGTGATCACCTGGTTGATGATGACCGACGCTTGCGCATCGGTCAGGCGGTCTTCCAGGCCGTAGCCGACTTCGATGCGCAGTTTACGGTCATCCCGGGCGACGATCAGCAACGCGCCGTTGTTTTCATCCTTTTTGCCTATGCCCCAGGCGCGCCCCAATTGGTAGCCGAAGTCTTCAATGGGTTCGCCTTGCAGGTTCGGCACTGTGACCACCACCACTTGCTCGCCGGTGGCTTTTTCGTGGGCTTCGAGGGTCTGTGTCAGGTGTTGACGCGTGGCGGGGTCGAGCATTTGGCCATCGTCCACCACCCGCCCACTCAGTGTCGGAAAAGTCAGCGCCTGTGCGCTGGCTATAAATAGCCAAAGCAGCAGGCCCACGCCCAGTTTTGATACGCGCATCAGCACCTCGTGTGGTTATTGATACGGTAGGAGCGAGCTTGCCTCGCGATCTTTTGATCTTTAAAAGCAAAAGATCGCGAGGCAAGCTCGCTCCTACAGTAGGGGGCAAGCTGTTAGAACTTCACCTCGGGGGCTTTGTCGGCATTCGGGGTGGTGGCTTCGAAGGTCGCACGCACCGGCAAGTCGCTGTACATCACTGCATGCCACAGGCGACCGGGGAAGGTGCGAATCTCAGTGTTGTAGCGTTCAACCGCGAGAATAAAGTCCCGACGGGCCACGCTGATGCGATTTTCGGTGCCCTCAAGTTGCGACTGCAACGACAGGAAGTTCTGGTTGGACTTGAGGTCCGGGTAACGCTCAGACACCACCATCAAACGGCTCAAGGCCCCGGTCAGCTGGTTCTGCGCATCCTGGAACTGCTTGAGTTTTTCCGGGTTGTCCAGGGTGCTGGCATCGACCTGAATCGAGGTGGCCTTGGCCCGCGCCTCAATCACTGCCGTGAGGGTCGCCTGTTCTTGCTTGGCCGCACCCTTGACCGTCTCGACCAGGTTGGGGATCAAGTCGGCACGCCGCTGGTACTGGTTCTGCACTTGCGACCAGGCCGCCTTGACCTGCTCATCCAGCGTCGGGATGGTGTTGATCCCGCACCCCGCCAGCACGCTGCTGAGGGCCAGCAATGCGACAACCTTCCAGCCCATCCGTTTTACGCTCTGTATGTGCATGCATCGACACTCCGTTTTAATTCCATTGCGTTCATTGACCCGCCAACCCGCTTAAAACTCCCTGACCGCGCGCCAATATCTCCCGGCACCACTGGATTGCGCACGGCGAATCAGCTAAAAGACTGCATCCTGCGCAGGAATACTCACTTTAACGATAGGATATTTCCTTAAGTTAAGTAGCTCATGCGCCTTTCCCAGAACAATATCGCTACGAAAGCGCGGGCCTCCCTTCGCGTTCACCGAGCGGCCGCGTAGAAGAATCTCATGAGAAACCTGTGTTTGCTGGGCCTGGCCATCAGCCTGGCCAGTCCTTCGGTATGGGCCCAAACCCCGACAGCGCCGCTCCCGCCCAAAGACGTTTTTGTCGCAGACCTGATGAAGCAGATGACTGAAGCCGAAAAAATCGGCCAGTTGCGCCTCATCAGCATCGCCACCGACATGCCGCGCGAACTGATCCGCAAGGAAATCGCGGCCGGGCACATCGGCGGCACTTTCAACTCGGTGACCCGCGACGAAAACCGGCCTATGCAAGACGCTGCCATGCGCAGCCGCCTGAAGATCCCGATGTTTTTTGCCTACGACGTGATTCACGGCCATCGCACGATTTTCCCGATCAGCCTGGGCCTGGCGGCCAGCTGGGACATGGACGCCATAGCCCAGAGCGGGCGTGTTTCTGCCCAGGAAGCCAGCGCAGACGGCATCGACATGACCTTTGCGCCGATGGTCGATATAGCCCGCGACCCGCGCTGGGGCCGGACCTCGGAAGGTTTTGGCGAAGACACCTATCTGGTCTCGCGCATCGCTGACGTCATGGTCAAGGCTTATCAGGGCCTCTCCCCTGCCTTGCCCGGCAACATCATGGCCAGCGTTAAACACTTTGCACTGTACGGCGCTGTTGAAGGAGGACGGGACTACAACATCGTCGACATGAGCCCGACACGCATGTTCCAGGACTACCTGCCGCCCTACCATGCTGCGATAAAAGCCGGGGCTGGCGGGGTGATGGTGGCGCTCAACTCGATCAACGGCGTGCCGGCCACCTCCAACATGTGGCTGATGCAAGACCTGCTGCGCAAGGACTGGGGCTTTAAAGGCGTGGCCATCAGCGACCACGGCGCGATTATCGAGCTGATCAAGCATGGCGTGGCCAAAGACAACCGCGAAGCTGCCAAGCTGGCGATCAAGGCCGGTATCGACATGAGCATGAACGACAAGGCGTACGGCGAAGAGTTGCCGGGCCTGCTGAAGTCGGGCGAAGTGCCGCAGAGCGATCTGGACAATGCCGTACGTGAAGTGCTCGGGGCCAAATACGACATGGGCCTGTTTGCCGACCCGTACCTGCGCATCGGCAAGGCCGAAGATGACCCGGCCGACACCAACGCCGAAAACCGCCTGCACCGCCAGGAGGCCCGCGACGTGGCACGCAAGAGCCTGGTGTTGCTGAAAAACAACAACCAGACCCTGCCGCTTAACAAGCAGACACGCATTGCCCTGGTCGGCCCGCTGGCCAACTCCAAGGTCGACATGCTGGGCAGTTGGTCCGGCGCCGGGGTGCCTGCACAATCGGTGACCGTGTATGAGGGCCTGCAAAAGGCCATGGGCCAGCAAGGTTCAGTCACCTATGCGCGGGGCGCGAACATCTCCGACGATCCGAAAATCGCCGAGTACCTGAACCACATCAACACCGGCGGGATCGACGTCAAAGACGACCCACGCCCGGCCCAAACAATGATCGACGAAGCGGTCAAAGCCGCGCAGCACGCTGATGTGGTCGTCGCCGTGGTGGGTGAGTCGCGCGGCATGTCCCACGAGTCATCTAGCCGCACCTCGCTGGACATTCCCGATAGCCAACGCGCCTTGATCAGCGCACTTAAAGCCACCGGCAAACCTTTGGTACTGGTGCTGATGAACGGCCGCCCGCTGTCGATCGAGCAGGAACAGGCGCACGCCGATGCGGTGCTGGAAACCTGGTTCAGCGGCACCGAAGGCGGTAATGCCATTGCCGACGTGCTGTTCGGTGACTACAACCCGTCTGGCAAGCTGCCGATCACCTTCCCACGCTCTGTTGGCCAGATTCCTAGCTACTACAGCCACCTGAGCATTGGACGGCCCTTTACGCCGGGCAAGCCGGGCAACTACACCTCGCAGTACTTCGACGCCGAGAACTCACCGCTGTACCCGTTCGGCTATGGCCTGAGCTATACCGACTTCAGCCTGTCGCCGGTTACGCTGTCGTCGAAAACGTTGAAGCCCGGGGGCACTCTCACCGCCAGCGTCACCGTCAAAAACACCGGCAAGCGCGATGGCGAGACGGTGGTGCAGTTGTACCTGCGTGACGTCACCGCCTCCATGGCCCGCCCGGTCAAAGAGCTGAAGAACTTCGAAAAAGTCATGCTCAAGGCAGGCGAGCAGAAAGTGGTGCGCTTTACCCTCAGCGAAGACGACCTGAAGTTTTACAACGCGCAATTGAAGTACGCCGCCGAGCCGGGCGAGTTCGACGTGCAAATCGGCCTCGATTCACACAACGTGCAGCAAAACAGCTTCGAATTGTTGTAACCACGCGCAATAACCGAAAAGGTCTGCAAGGGCCTTTTCGGCCCCTCTTTCGAGCATTTTGTGCTTGACCTTTATGATCTTTGCGCCCGCCTGAAAATGCGTTCGGACAGGGCTGTTTTTTGTGGTAGGGTTCGCGCCCTCAAAATTCAGACGGCTCGATTGGGTGCTGAAAAATTCAGTGACAAGCGGTTCAATCCAGCGTCTATGCGGCCTACATGGTTTATCAACCCTTCATACACACTTTACGCACAGAGTTATCCACAGGCCGTACATTGCACAGCGCCACTAAAACGCATATCTTGTATCTGTCGCGCCAAAAACACCTACATATAGGGTTTTAGGCCAATAACCCAACACAACTCAGACGAGAATTTCAAGCCCTTTTCTCGCGCCTGTCGGGTTAAACCAAACGCAGTTCTCAAAGTCCAAACCGCTCATGCGGATGGCAACCGTTTTCCGGCTCCACAGCAGGAAAGCGGCCCGGGTGTTGCAGTAAAAATACTGTCACCCACGAGGAATACGGTTTGAGGCTGCACGCACAGACCAAGACTTCGGCACGGAAGCGGCTTAACCCCCCCTTTCTGTACGTCCCGAGGTTGTTATGCCCGGTTCATGATCGGTTGTAGTGCTTCAGGACGGAACGGTGGGCCCCCAAAAGGAGCCCAAATAAACATAGAGAATGTGGAGACACCCCCCCATGCAAACCGACACAGCTCGCGAGAACTCGCAGGGTTCCGATTCAAATCTGGATCTGTCTGCGACCGCGCCAGGCCAATTGCGCGTGATCAAACGTAACGGAACCGTGGTTCCTTACACCGACGACAAGATCACCGTCGCCATCACCAAAGCGTTTCTCGCAGTTGAAGGTGGCAATGCTGCTGCCTCGTCACGAATCCACGACACCGTTGCGCGCCTGACTGAACAAGTCACCGCGACCTTCAAGCGTCGCATGCCATCGGGTGGCACCATCCACATCGAAGAAATCCAGGACCAGGTTGAACTGGCCCTGATGCGCGCCGGCGAGCAAAAAGTCGCGCGTGACTACGTGATCTACCGCGACTCGCGCGCCAAAGAACGCGCCACTCGCGCCCCGGCCGAAAGCGCCGTGGTTGCTCACCCGACCATCCGCATCACCCGCGCCGACGGCACGTTCGCGCCGCTGGACATGGCCCGCCTGAACACCATCGTCAGCGAAGCCTGCGAAGGCCTGGCAGAAGTCGACGGCGACCTGATCCAGCGCGAAACCCTGAAAAACCTCTACGACGGCGTGGCCCTGAGTGACGTCAACACCGCCCTGGTGATGACCGCCCGTACCCTGGTTGAGCGTGAGCCCAACTACTCGTTCGTGACCGCCCGCCTGCTGATGGACACCCTGCGCGGTGAAGGCCTGGGCTTCCTGAACGTTGCCGAAAGCGCCACCCACCACGAAATGGCTGACCTGTACGCCAAGGCACTGCCGGCTTACATCGCCAAAGGTATTGAGTTCGACCTGCTGAACCCGGTGCTGGCCACCTTTGACCTGGAAAAACTGGGCAAGGCGATCAACCACGAGCGCGATCAGCAGTTCACCTACCTGGGCCTGCAAACCCTGTACGACCGTTACTTCATCCACAAGGATGGCGTGCGTTTCGAACTGCCGCAGATCTTCTTTATGCGCGTGGCCATGGGCCTGGCGATCGAAGAGAAGCAAAAAGAAGACCGCGCCATCGAGTTCTACAACCTGTTGTCGTCGTTCGACTACATGGCCTCGACCCCGACCCTGTTCAACGCCGGTACTCAGCGTCCTCAGCTGTCCAGCTGCTACCTGACCACCGTGCCGGACGACCTGTCGGGCATCTACCACGCGATCCACGACAACGCCATGTTGTCCAAATTCGCGGGCGGCCTGGGCAACGACTGGACCCCGGTCCGTGCTTTGGGTTCGTGGATCAAAGGCACCAACGGCAAGTCCCAGGGCGTGGTTCCGTTCCTCAAGGTTGTGAACGACACCGCCGTCGCCGTAAACCAGGGTGGCAAGCGCAAAGGCGCTGTCTGTGCCTACCTGGAAACCTGGCACATGGACATCGAAGAGTTCATCGAGCTGCGTAAGAACACCGGTGATGACCGTCGTCGTACCCACGACATGAACACCGCCAACTGGATCCCTGACCTGTTCATGAAGCGCGTCTTCGATGACGGCAAATGGACCCTGTTCTCGCCGTCCGAAGTACCGGACCTGCACGACCTGACCGGCAAGGCCTTCGAAGAGCGTTACGAGTACTACGAAGCCCTGACCGAGTACCCGGGCAAGGTCAAACTGTTCAAGACCATCCAGGCCAAAGACCTGTGGCGCAAAATGCTGTCCATGCTGTTTGAAACCGGCCACCCATGGCTGACCTTCAAAGACCCGTGCAACCTGCGCAGCCCGCAGCAGCACGTGGGCGTGGTTCACAGCTCGAACCTGTGCACCGAGATCACCTTGAACACCAACAAGGACGAGATCGCTGTATGTAACCTGGGTTCGATCAACCTGCCTAACCACATCGTGGACGGCAAGCTGGACACCGCCAAGCTCAAGCGCACCATCGACGTCGCCGTGCGCATGCTCGACAACGTGATCGACATCAACTACTACTCGGTGCCGCAAGCGCGCAACTCGAACTTCAAGCACCGTCCGGTCGGCCTGGGGATCATGGGCTTCCAGGACGCGCTGTACCTGCAGCACATCCCTTATGCCTCGCAAGCGGCTGTCGAGTTTGCCGACAAGTCGATGGAAGCGGTCAGCTACTACGCGATCCAGGCGTCCTGCGACCTGGCTGACGAGCGTGGCGCTTACGAGACGTTCCAGGGTTCGCTGTGGTCCAAAGGCGTGTTGCCGCTGGATTCGCAACAGATCCTGATCGAGCAGCGTGGCCAGAAGTACATCGACGTTGACCTGAACGAATCCCTGGACTGGGCACCGGTTCGCGCCCGTGTACAAAAAGGCATTCGTAACTCCAACATTATGGCCATCGCACCGACCGCCACCATCGCCAACATCACTGGCGTGTCGCAGTCGATCGAACCGACGTATCAAAACCTGTACGTGAAATCCAACCTGTCGGGCGAATTCACCGTGATCAACCCGTACCTGGTTCGCGACCTCAAGGCTCGCGGTCTGTGGGATTCGGTCATGATCAACGACCTGAAATACTACGACGGTTCCGTGCAGCAGATCGAACGTATCCCGCAAGAGCTCAAAGAGCTGTATGCCACTGCGTTTGAAGTTGACACCAAGTGGATCGTTGACGCAGCCAGCCGTCGTCAGAAGTGGATCGACCAGGCTCAGTCGCTGAACCTGTACATCGCCGGCGCATCGGGCAAGAAGCTCGACGTCACCTACCGCATGGCCTGGTACCGTGGTTTGAAAACCACCTACTACCTCCGTGCCCTGGCGGCGACCAGCACCGAGAAGTCCACCGTTAACACGGGCAAGCTCAACGCAGTATCGAGCGGCAAAAACAGTGAAGACGTAGCAGCAGCGCCTGCTGGCCCGGCCCCCGTGCCAAAAGCCTGCGCGATTGACGAGCCGGATTGCGAAGCTTGCCAATAAGCTGAATGGCCAGGCGGCTTGACCGCCTGACTAAAAACCCCCGTTAAGCCCTGGATACAGTTGGGTTTAGCGGGGGTTTTGTTTTTTGGGGCTATCACCCAAGCTATTAACGGCTTACACGCTTACGTTGTTCAACTGTCAGAACTATCAACACGCAGGCATTAAAAAAAATAACCGAAGCGACGATGCTATCGACTGTTATTTTAAAAAAAACACTTTGGATAAGCACCGCAAACGCGGGTGCTGCAGATAAACCTATTGTAGTGAGCGATGCACCTAACCACGCAATTGCGAACTGCAGGGAAACCTGAATCAAGAACATAAAAGACGACAGCAACACCACATCAACCCAAGCGACCTCGATCGTTGAAAACAAATCAAATTTTAGACACAGACCAAAACAGCAGAACACCACCAAAATACTCCGTAAAGCATTAACCTTTATTGGAGACTGCTTGAGAACACCGAGCCTCGCTGACACGCGCGTGTTTATATAAATAGCTATACCGCACAATATAGACAAGACAACACCAGCATTAATACTAGCCCCGGAACCACTTGCTCCGGAGACTGCAATACCACCTCCAGCACTGGCTATAAAAACGGCACTTAAAACGACAAGAATCGAAAGCAAGATATTGAGTACACTTAACCGAACACCCTGCGTAAAGGGCAATATTATCGCCCCCACAGAGACCGCAATTGAGGAAAAAGCCCCCGGAAGCAAATATTTAATAGCCCAAAAACCAGACGCCCAGCTTAGCAACGTAAAAAAAATTATTAATCCATACAAATAGACACAACGGACAAAGCCTGCACGCTGTCTAAAATCAGTCACCACACAACTGAATTTAACGCCTGAGCGCAACCAGTCCCTCAGCATCAAACCGGCCAAAGAAATCAATGACAGCAACGAGAAGCAAAACATCAAGACAAACGGATCAATCTCACGATACAAGAAATACGCCGAATAGATCATCCTAAAAGCATCGCCGCTCAAAAACACTAACAACGCGACTACGCCCCCCACCGCGGCACCTTTATATTGCAATTTCACATCCTTCTACCATTTCCTGACACGATTTAATTAACGACCTCCCATAAGCCGTAAGCTCTGCATGTTCATAGACAACCCCTAGCGTCTGAAAAAACTTATCCTTAAATGAAGCATCATTACCACGCTCATTATAATTAGTTCTCACCTTACTAAAATCCAAAGCACCCGGATCAGCTTTATATATTCTTTCAAACACATAAATAGTTCGCGCCAGCACAAAGGCAGCATGATAAATAGCGCTGAGTGGTCTAGCCTGCTTACGAAAGGGAGTTGGATACAATCTGTCATTATGATTTTCAAAGAGCGGATCATGCACCCAATGCGCATATAATAAATTGTGTGCTGACTCGTGAACAACGTGCTCTATGTACCTAGAGACAGTATCGTGCACTGA
The DNA here is from genome assembly GCF_009600165.1 of Pseudomonas sp. FSL R10-0399. Classification (NCBI taxonomy): domain Bacteria; kingdom Pseudomonadati; phylum Pseudomonadota; class Gammaproteobacteria; order Pseudomonadales; family Pseudomonadaceae; genus Pseudomonas; species Pseudomonas sp. FSL R10-0399. Next base: position 29,777 of record NZ_WIWK01000031.1, on the reverse strand, counting down.
ACACGACCCGACATAAATCATACCCAAGGCATTAAAATTAGTTCCCGCCCGACAATATCCAGACTGAAAAATTCTAATCTCATCCACGACCTGCGCCATTTCAGCATACAACGCATCGTCCGCACACCTAATAATGTCAAGCGCATGAATCATCAAACGCCTGGATGCCAGAAATTCACCCTCACTACCAATCTCCTTTGGCAAAGCAACATTGGCATCCGCGTCTTCATAAGTCTTTCTAATATCTGAATAGACGACAGAACTGCATATTTCATTTTGCAACCCCGACGACATTAAAAAGGGAAGCACCTCCAGATTAGAGTGGCGCTCGCAACTTGAAAAACATAATAACCTTTCACTTAAACTCTTGCTAACCTCCTCTCCACGCACGTAGTAACTTATCAACGTTTCATGGGCTGCAAAAAAGAAAGGAGGCGCTTTAGGGCAGTTACGATACTCTGAAATCAACCCAAAAAAACGGCTGTCTTCCTGACCAATAGATCTCAACAAATATTCAAAACTTGCCCACAACCTCGCCGAAACATTTTCGAACAGTGTAGTCGCCACCAGCACATAAGGAGCAGCACTAATAGTGTACATCGCGGACACCTCGTTATTTTTTTATAAAAAACGCCGATTCAACACCCACCACTACAACATTCGGGACGCCCAATTTCATCACGTGCAGCGAAGCACAATGCCCAAGTAACAGCCGGGCAACAGACTCTGCCACACCGTTACCGAGCAGCGCCTCAAATGCATATCCATAGGCAAGACGAACACTGGCATTAAAATCTTCGTTCACGCCCATAAAATAAACGAAGCCCCCCACATTAATATGCAAGCAACTGTGCAGCGGTTGACTGCATTTATCTACAGAAAATACAATTTCACCGGACACTTCAATACCCGAGCCGCCCACCTCACCCACACACTGATTAAAATGAATATCTCCCATATAAAAGAACGCGTTGTCATGGGCAACAGGTAAAAACAGGGTGGCTCCCTTTTTAAAAAAGGTGCAGTCGACGTTGCCGCCATATTCATCAGCGTCAATCGATGACAAACCCTCCCCCTTGCCCACTGGGTCAGAGCAACGAATACACCCGATCATCAACTCCTGCCTGACTGAAAGCAGGTTCAACCCTGTGTCGCTTTGGCTCACAGGAATGCCACGATCTCCAGTAATCTGCCAACAAACGACCTCCTCTCCCACCACAGGCTGGCTGTATTTTTCATTTATAAATTCTGGCAATATGCCTTGCGAAGACAACCCAACATTCCGAGTAATTCGGATATCCAAGACTGTTATGGCAAGCACATCACCACACTTGCTTCCCTCTAAGAAATACGGACCTGACAACGGATTAAAGTAAGTGCTGACACGATCCAGGCACTCATCAAACCCTAAGTTATCAATCGTTCTCGTCGCGTACGCACTGCCTGGTTTCAAAGAATAGAAATCACTCTCTCGCCCTGAAAACGACTGATAATATTTTTTCTGCCGTGGCAGATCCTCTACTTCACTTATGAATTTCATTTTCCTTTACGACAATTGAGTGTACGAGCCCATATTCAACAGCCTCTTCTGCACTCAGCCAAAAATCTTTATCCGTATCGATTCTGACTTTTTCAATAGGCTGCCCTGTCGCATCAGAAAAAATCCTGTTAAGTCTTTCTTTCATCTCTATAATTTCTTTTGCATACGCGTCAAAATCCATCGCTTTACCTTGAAAACCACCCGAGGGTTGATGAAGTAAAAAACGGGTATTGGGCAATGAATAACGATTTTCTTTATCCGCAGCGACATAGATAAGTGCACCCGCACTTGCCACCCAGCCCGAGCCAATGGTGATGACCACCGGCTTAATAAAGCGTATCGCATCAAATATCATATCCCCTGACTCTACATGCCCCCCAGGCGAGCTAATAAAAACAATAATTGGCTCATCACTCATATAGGCAAGCGCATGCAGTTGCTGCACGGCATCCTTGGCCATTTTTGTATTGATCTCTCCTGTAATAAATATTTTTCTTGCCGCAATCGTGCTGTCTAACAACTTGAAACTTAACGAATCCATCCCTCCCGACTCACGATCCTTCTTCTCACTTAAATGGGGCATCACACATGACCTCTCAGGAAAATCACTGTCAGATAAGACTCAATTTTTTAATCATGCCTTCCATTATCCATTCACTGTCTTCCCCCTCCTCAACATCAACACCCTTCTCCTGCAAGTAACGAACATACTCATGACAATAAGCGCTCCCGCCCAACTTATCGAAGCACTTTAGTGCATGCACGGCAAAGTCATACGACTTGTAAACACAATGGAAAATACAGGCCAACTTAACCAGACGATTCGAAACACCCCAAAATTCATCATCATCGAACCGATGAAAATAAAATGCATCAGCCCATAACCATTGATTGATCCCATTTACCGAACTGCCGCCTACTTTCACGCCACGAGGTGATCGAGTACCGTAGCCGGTAAAACAGTGAAATGTGAAGTCGCGCTCAGCTAAAAAAACATCTACATCACGAAACAAAGGCTGCCCTACATATTTTTCTACAAAAGAAACTTCTATGTGTACACCCAAGAGATTTTTTATATTTTTACCTCCTGACTTTAAGACCTCCAACTCATACCCTTGCACATCGATATCAAGATAATCGAAATGTGCATCAGAGAACACAACATCGAACCCATAGGTCTTAATAGCATTTACCTTCTCAACCCTATAAAAAAACTCCATGCCGGAATAGAACTCCAGACATGCTTTATTGGGAGCCAACATCGATGAACACGAGGCTAATTGACAGACATGCATCTCATGGACACCCCCATCGCCGATCGCCACATTGTGGATCTTATCGATTGCTCTATTCGTCAACCACTTATTAGCCTTAGCATCCGGCTCCACTGCCGTTACGACACAGGCATTACTATCTACTAACGCCTCATAATGAAACCCCTCCGGAACAGCACGGGCACCTACGTCAATTATTTTTATCTTGTTTGCGGACAGGTCAAACGGAAATTTCATAAAGAGCCTCATATACGGAAACATGCAGGCGTGCCTGCCTCATAAAAGACACGCCTGCAAACCATGAGAAGGACTTGTCCTAATTTGTCACTGCCAGAACGACCTTTCCATTTTTCCCATTCAACCCAAATATTTTTTTCAGGTCAATTTCTTGAACAGCGGGTACTTTTTTGCTTTTACATTTGCTAGCCATAACGCACCTCATAAATTTTAGTTATGCAGCGGTACATTTACGCAAATTACAAATAAAGCTATAACTCACTATGCAAGCAAGGTCAAAATATCACGATCAATTTCAGACATTTCCTACACTCACACTTACCCACTAAACTTCAAGACAGAAGTTAAATTTCTTACAGAAAAATCTCACCCCCCTCATGAAATATAGTTAACCATCACCCTAAACCCTTATAGCTCTTGCCTTTAATACAACTCTTTATGAAATCTTTTATTAAACGTACAAGAGCCGAGCTACTGCGATGGTATTTACACAGCCTTTTGTTCAGGCGGGCTGCAAACGCCAGCTCACCACATTCATCAGGTCGCAGCCATCACGCAGCAACAGCATGGCCGTGGTTGCCAGGTGTTTGAGGTCGACCGCGTCGGCCTGCTCCATCTCGCGGCAGGAAAAGGTTTCCATCAATTGGGTAACCGCCAGCACACGGGCCATGGCGTTGGCATGCAACACATCCAGCGGCGCGTTGCGGTCAATCAGTAAGGCGGGAATGGTGCAGTCGATCGCGGTTAACGGGATGTAGGGGGATGCAGTCATGAGTAAAGCTCCTAAATGTCAGATTTGAGCCAACCACTCTCGTCGCCAAACGAAAATAGGTGGCCACTGTGCGCGGGTTGGCGAACCGGTAACATTTAGGAAAACCCGGCAGACCCGAAGATCTCCCACGCACAGCTGCCATAAAGCAACGCAAGCAAAATACACGCTCCGCCGCATATAACAACCGCATGCCAGCTAAATGTTGCCCAAGTCGCCAAACCCGGTCGCCCAAACGGCGAGCAACGACTATAGGCGTCGCCCCCTTGGCCCGGCAATTGGCAAACCTGTGCGAAACATCCGGGAAAATCGTGAGCCACTTGACCCTGTCACCCCCTGTAGGAGCGAGCTTGCCTCGCGATCTTTTAAAAGGATCAAAAGATCGCGAGGCAAGCTCGCTCCTACCGAGGGGTTACCTTTCTCCCCGCCTAAAACAGTGCACGCGCGCTTCAAAATAAAGCAAAATGCACACCATCCTTATAAAAATACAACTCGGTATGTGCACAGTGAACACCCTTCATTATTACTTCTGCCCGCTTTTATTCAGCATGTTGCCACCTAGTAAAATAGGCCCGGTAATTGCTTTGGCCCAGCCAGGCCACGGACCACGGCCAACCCACTAAAGGCGGAGAAAATCTCATGAGTTCACACGGTGAATTTGCGTTGAGCGAAGCACCCAGCACTGCTCGCAAGGGCCTGCTACCGATATCGATGGTGTTGTTCAGTTTTACCTTTTTCACCGGCACCATGTTCGCCGGCGGCAAGTTGGGCATGGCGTTCAATTTTGTCGACATGCTGTGGATTGCCGCTATCGGCAATGGTTTGCTAGCCCTGTATGCCGCCGCGCTGGCGCTGATCGCATCGCGCAGCGGGCTGAATACGGTGTTGATGGGGCGCTTTTGCTTTGGCGAGGCCGGTAGCCGTCTTTCGGACTTTATCTTGGGGTTCGCCGAACTGGGCTGGTACGCCTGGGGCGCGGCGACGGTGGCGATTGTGCTGGTCAAAATGCTCGGCCTGGCCGAAGGCTTTACCGTCCCGCTGATGATCGTGTTTGGCTTTGGCTTCAGCATCACCGCCATCATCGGTTTTAAAGGCCTGGATGTGCTGTCGCGCATTTCAGTGCCGTTGATGCTGGTGCTGATGATTGTCTCGATGGCCCTCGCCACCCAGCACGTCGGCGGCTTCAAGGCGCTGGCAGCGGTGATCCCGCATGAAACCATGACCTTCTCGGCCGCGATCACCATGGTCTTCGGCACCTTCGCCAGCGGCGCGACGCAAGCCACCAACTGGACGCGCCTGTCGCGCACCGGGCGGGTTGCAGTCATCGCCAGCGTGGTCAGCTTTCTGCTCGGCAACGGCCTGATGGTGGTCGCCGGTGCCTGGTGCGCCATCGTTTACCAACAGGCCGATATCGTTGAAGTGATGATGCTGCAAGGCTTGTCGTTCGCCGCGGTGATTATGCTGTGCCTTAATTTGTGGACCATTCAGGGCCCGACCATCTACAACGTGTCGGCCGCTGCCTGCCACTTGGTGCGCACTGAACGTCGCCGCACCATGACCCTGATTGCCGCCGCCATCGGCGTGGTGCTGGCCATCGGCGGCATGTATGAAATGCTGATTCCGTTTCTGGTGCTGCTCGGCTCGGTGATCCCGCCCATCGGCGGCGTGATCATGGCCGACTTCTGGTATCGCCATCACGGCAAGTACCCGCAACTGGCCTCGGTCAGCCTGCCACGCTACAACCTGCGGGGTCTGGTGTCGTATGCCGTGGGCGCCGTGCTGGCCTACTCATCACCCTGGATCGCGCCGCTGGTGGGCATTGCCGCCTCGGCCCTGTGCTACGTGGTGCTGCTTGAGATTGGCAAACACCGCACGCAGGAGGCGGTTTGAGCCTCACCGTTGAAGAAATTCTGGCGCTGCCCGGCCTTGAAGAAATGGCCGTCCGGGCAGGCGCCCGTAACCTGCATCGCACCGTGCGCTGGTCGTACGTGGCCGAGAACGAAGGCATTGGCGAATGGGTGATGGGCGGCGAGTTGGTGTTTGTCACGGGGATCAACCACCCCCGCGATGAAGCCAACCTGCTGCGCTTGGTGCACGAAGGCGATGCCAGCGGCATCGCCGGGCTGGTGATTCTGACCGGCGAGGCGTTTATCCGGCGCATCCCCCAGGCCGTTGTAGAACTGGCCGAGCACTATGGCTTGCCACTGATTGAGCAGCCGTACCTGCTGAAGATGGTCATCGTCACGCACCTGATCGGCACGGCGCTTGTGCAAATGGCCCAGGCCAAGCGCTCGCGCCATGACATTCTGGCGCAGTTGCTCAGCGGCGATTACCCGAGCCTCGCCACCGCCCGCCAACGTGCCGCGCATTTAAAGCTGCCGCTGGACAGCCCGCGACGCCTGGTAGCGCTGCGCCTGTCGGCGGTTGCAACGCTGTTTGACAACCACGCCCCGGATGAAGCCGAGCGCTTGCTGCAACTGATTCGTCAGGCCGTCCAGGACCACCTCGACGCCTGGAGCCGTGCCCTGCCGGATGCGCTGCCAGTGGTGGTGCAAGGCGATCTGTTTATCTTGCTGCTGGCAGACCACGACAACGTTCGCGCCGACCTGGCCCGCCTCTCTCAGCAGTTGCAACCGGTGATCGGCGACCTGGCGCTGTTTATGGGGCTGGCAAGCAAGGTCGACGCCTGTGAGCACTACCCTCAAGCCCTCAACCAAGCCCGTCAGGCGCTGGACGTTGCCGAGAACCTGCGCCCGGCCACCGGCCTGTGCGACTTCAACGAACTGGGCGTGCTGCGCTTGCTGCAGGCCATTGGCGATCGCTCGGTGATCGACCTGTTCGTCAAGCAAACCCTCGGGCGAATGATCGAAAGCCGCCGCAAACAGCCCAACAGTTTGATCGACACCCTGGACGCCCTGCTCCAGGAAAACGGCAACGCCCTCAAGGCCGCGCAGCGTTTAACCATCCACCGCAACACCCTGAACCAACGGATTCAACGTATCGAGCAGCTCAGCGGGCAATCGCTCGATGATCCACTTTTTAGAATGAACGCTTCGGTCGCCCTGCTGGTATGGCGCATGACCGAAGCCCAACGACAGGACCGACCATGAACATCATCAACGCCACCTTGCGCAAAACAACAGGCCTGTACACGGTCAGCTGTGAAGGCGAGCGCATCAGCGCCATCACCCTGCAAACCGGCAGCGTCGCGGCACAACCCGGCGATATCGACGCTCAAGGCCAATTGGTGATCGCACCGCTGGTTGAGCCGCATATCCATCTGGATGCAGCGCTCACCGCCGGCCAACCCGAATGGAACCTCAGCGGTACGCTGTTCGAAGGCATCGAGCGTTGGGCCCAGCGCAAAGAAACCATCACCCACGAAGACACCAAGCAGCGCGCCCACACCACCATTCGCATGCTGGCCGAAAACGGCATTCAGCACGTGCGCACCCACGTCGACGTCACCGACCCGACACTCGCAGCGCTCAAGGCCATGCTCGAAGTGCGTGAAGAAGCGCGCCACCTGATCGACCTGCAAATCGTGGCCTTCCCTCAGGAGGGGATCGAGTCGTATGCCAATGGTCGCGAACTGATGACCCGCGCCGTGGAGATGGGCGCAGACGTGGTGGGCGGGATCCCGCACTTTGAAAACACCCGCGATCAAGGCGTCAGCTCGATCAAGTTTTTGATGGACCTGGCCGAGCGCACCGGTTGCCTGGTGGACGTGCACTGTGACGAAACCGACGACCCGCACTCGCGCTTTCTTGAAGTGCTGGCCGAAGAAGCCCGCGTACGCGGCATGGGCAGCCGGGTCACGGCCAGCCACACCACCGCCATGGGTTCTTACGACAACGCTTACTGCTCCAAGCTGTTTCGCCTGCTCAAGGCCTCGGGCATCAACTTTGTCTCGTGCCCGACCGAAAGCATCCACTTGCAAGGCCGTTTCGACACCTTCCCCAAACGCCGCGGCGTGACCCGCGTGGCCGAACTGGACCGCGCCGGCATGAACGTCTGCCTGGGCCAGGACTCGATCAAAGACCCGTGGTACCCGCTGGGCAACGGCAACATCTTGCGTGTGCTGGATGCCGGTTTGCACATCTGCCACATGATGGGCTTTGAAGACCTAAAACGCTGCCTGGACCTGGTCACCGACAACAGCGCCCGCACCCTCAACCTGGGCGAAGGCTATGGCATTGCCGTCGGCCGTCCGGCCAACCTGGTGATCCTCGACGCAGAAAATGATTACGAAGTGTTGCGCCGCCAGGCCAAGGCTCGCGTCTCGATCCGTGCCGGTAAAGTGCTGATGAACCGCGTTCCTGAGCGCGTAGAGCTGATCGGCGCGTGATCAAGCCCCGCCAGCCGCCGCCTCGGGGCAGCGGCTGGCGGGTTATCGAGCCCTGCACGTTTACGGCATAATGTGCACCGCTGGACAACCCGACCTTGGGCTAACGCACACTTAAAAGCATGGATGTATGGATTCCTCCCACCTTTTGTATCTGCTGTACGGCGGTAATGCCGTTTACCGCCAAGAAGCCAAACTCAGCATTCTGTCGGCCCTGCGCGAACGCCGCGTGCCCGACAGTTTCACCATCACGTTAATGACCGACGAGCCCCAGACCTTTGAAGGCTGGCCCGTCACAGTCATCGCCCTGAGCACCGAGACACTGGCACAGTGGAAAGGCGCCTACGGCTACACCCATCGCCGCAAAGCCTGCGCTATCGCCGCTGGGGCCAAACTCGCGGACAAAACCATCTTCGTCGACACCGACACGGTGTTTTTCAAAGACCCGGCCCTGCTGTTTGAACGCATCAGCGATCAGCAGTACTTAATGGATGAATTTGAATGGGAGTGGGCCGAAGCCAAGTTGCGCGCCGATTACGTGGCGTTTTCAGATGAACTGATCGCCAACGGCAAAGCCCCTGCCGACAGCCTCAAGCTGTATAACAGCGGCATTTGCGGCATGACCCGCGCCAATGCCGGGCTGCTGGACAAGGCCATCGCGCTGATTGATGAATGGAACGGGCATTACGCCAAGCTGCACACCATCGAGCAGATCGCCGTGTCCTTTGCCATGGCCGGCACGAACGTGGTGACCGCCAATGATTGCATCCACCACTACTACTCCAAAAAACGCTATCACCACACGATGAACCAAGGGTTCTTCGACCATCACGGTGAACGCTACCACGCCGACCTGCCGACCCTGGCAGCCACGGTGCCGGTGCACTTCCCCAAGCCGTCCTTGCTTGCCAAGGTCAAGGCGCAACCGCGCCTGATCGCCGTCAGCAAGGCGTTCAGGCCAGCGGCCAAATTGATGATTCAGGGGCAAAAAGTAGCTACCGCGGAGTATCTGCAACCTTATTGCCGCAAAGCCCTGTGGGTCAGGGCGATTGAGTTGCTGCGGCAAAAGCACGCAACCGCCCGGAAAATCGAGCATTTGATCAAGATCTGCATCGCCCCGGCGCAGCAGGCCGAGTTCAGGGCGTTGCTTAACTAAAACCTTGCCTCGCGATCTTTTGATCTTTTAAAAGATTGCGAGGCAAGCTCGCTCCTACAGGTTCGGCGGTTATCAGGTCATCTGGATGATGGTCTGCATGATGGTGCTTTGGGTCGAGATGGTTTTGGCGTTGGCCTGGTAGTTGCTCTGCGCCTTGATCAAGTCGACCAGCTCGTTGGTCAGGTTGACGTTGGAGTCTTCCAGCGAGTTAGAGGCAATGGCGCCCAACGTGCCGGTTTTCGGCACGTCAAAACCGGCCTGTCCCGAGGCGTAGGTTTCTTTCCAGGCGGTGCCGCCTACCGGTTGCAAGCCCTGCTCGTTGGTAAAACTGGCCAAGGAGATCTGGCCAATGGCACGGCTCTGGTTGTTGCTGAAGTTGGCGAACATCACGCCCGAACCATCAATGGTCAGGTTGTTGATGTGGCCGGTCGCGTAGCCGTCCTGGGTAGGCGGGTTGCGGGCGGTGTCGGTATTGTACTGAGTGGTATTGGCCATGTTGATGGCAATCCCCTTCTCGTTGGCCCCCGCGCCATTGGACACCCACGCACCGTTCACGGTCGCGCCCGGCATCCAGTTACTGATGGTCAGCGTGCTGCTGACGATCGGGTCCCCACCGGCCACCGGATTAGGCGTGGTCACACTGACCAAGCCGCCGCTGGAATCAAAGCTCATAGTCGAGGGCACGGGCGCTTTGGCGTTTTCGCCGGTGGCCACGCTGCCATCGGGGTTGCGGCCGTCAATCAGGGTGTAGGTGTTCCAGGTGTTGGAACCGGTCTTGACCATGTACTGATCCATCGGGTGCGGGTTGCCCTGGGTATCGTAAATGGTGGTGCTGAATTTTTTGCTGTAGGACGACGTTTCATTCGGGTCGAACGGCGTGGTGGTCTGATTGATCACGTCCGACGTGGAGTTCAGGTTGATCGTCGATTCCACTTTGCTGCTGGCTTTAGGCGCCAGGTTCGAGGTGTCGATGCGCAGGTCGGTCAACACGCTGGTGTTGATCACACCGTTAGCGTCAACGCCGTAGCCCTGCAGGCGCGCCGTGCCATTGGTGTTGGTCACGTAGCCGTCTTTGTCGGCCTTGAACGTACCGGCACGGGTGTAGCTCAGAGCGCCGTTGTCGCTCAGCACGAAGAAGCCGCTGCCTTCAATGCCCATGTCCAGCAGGTTGCCGGTGTTGTTGACCGCACCCTGGCCAAAGTTTTGCGACACGTTGGCCAGGTTGACGCCGCTGCCGATGGTCTTGCTGCCCACGCCCAGCTTGCTGGCCGAGTACACGTCCGCGAATTCGGCACGCGAAGACTTGAAGCCCGTGGTGGCAACGTTGGCAATGTTGTTGCCGGTCACGTCGAGTTGTTTGTTGGCTGCATACAGGCCGCTAAGGCCGATATTGAATGACATATGTCTCTCCTTAAAGGCCTATCGTCTGGACTTTTGATATACCAATGCTGCCCAGCCCGGCGAGGTTGAGCATGATTTCGCCACCGGTCTTGCTCAGGGTCACGCTGTTGACCGTGGCTGGCAGGTAGGTGGTCAACGCCGTTGTACCGGCGTCAGTTTTGGTCGAGGCGCTGAAGGTGTAAGAGCCCTTCTCCAGCAGCTCGCCGTTGGCGTCTTTGCCGTCCCAGGTGAAGTCGACATTGCCGGCCTTCTGCACACCCATGTCGATGGTTCTGACCACTTCGCCGTCGGCATCCTTGATGGTGATGGTCGGCCGCGAGTCCGCGTCTTTGACCACCACAGTGCCGTTGAACGGCTTGCCGCTCGACGGGTCGACATAGGCTTCTCCGGTTTGCACGATCACCGAGCGACCCACCAGCGACGACGCTTGCAACGCTTGCGAAGACTGCAAGCCGCCCGACAACGAGGTCACGGTATCGTTGAGGGTGGTGATGCCTTCCAGGCTGCTGAACTGGGCCAACTGCGCGACGAACGCGGTGTTGTCCTGCGGGTCGAGCGGGTTCTGGTTTTTCAGTTGGGTTACCAGCAGTTGCAAGAACGCGTCCTTGCCCAGCGACTGGTTGCCGGTTACCGCCCGGGATGCCGCGCCCACGCTGGTGTCGGTGGTGGTGGTCCGGGCAGAGTTGGCGAGGATCTGATTGAGGGTCAAACCACTGGTGCTATCGGTCACGCTCATGAGTGTCGCCCCTTATCACTGACCGAGGGTCAGGACCTTCTGCATCATGGTTTTGGCGGTGTTCATCATTTCTGCGTTGGTCTGGAACGAACGGCTGGCAGAAATCATGTCGGCCATTTCTTCAACCACGTTGACATTGGGGTAGTACACGTACCCTTTGGCGTCGGCAGCCGGATGGTTGGGTTCATAACGTGCTTGCAGTTCGCTCTGGTCTTCGACCACGCCCAACACCTGCACGCCCTGACCGGCAGCGTCCTGATTGTTGAATAGCGAGTCGCCGTTACCGCCCTGCGCGCCCTGGAACATGGTGGCGAACACCGGGTGCCGGGCGCGGTAGGTCTGATCGATGCTCGACGACACGGTTTCGGCGTTGGCGATGTTACTGGCGACGGTGTTCAGGCGGGTGGTCTGAGCGCTCATGCCGCTGCCGGCAATGTTGAAAACACTGGCTAGGGACATGACTTACTCTCCACGCAGGGCCGACATCAGCCCTTTGAATTTGCTGTTGAGCAGCGTAAAGCTGGCCTGAAAGTTGACCGCGTTTTCGGCGTAATTCGACTGTTCGAGCTGAGCGTCCACGGTGTTCTGGTCGATGGAAGGCTGCATCGGCGTGCGGTACTGCAGCGATTCGTCGCCACTGCTCAGGCCTTGCGCTTCGATATGACGGCTGTTGGTCATGTTCAAGGCAAAGGTGCCGTTCTGGTTTTTATCGTTTTGTGCGGCGAGCACAGACGCGAAATCCAGATCCCGAGCCTTGTAGTTCGGGGTGTCGGCGTTGGCGATGTTGTTCGCCAGCACTTCCGCGCGCTTGGCGCGAAAGCCCAGGGCTTGCTCATGGATACCGAGCGCTTTATCGAAGCTGATGCTCATGTCGGGAAACCTGTGTGGACTGGCCTGAGCGTGTACTTCAGGCATTGCATGACATGAACACAGCAAACCCCGTGCCAGTTTGCGCAGGGCCGTGTTTCAAGGGTTTGCGGGGGGGATGGAAAGCGGCAACGGCCCAAAAGCGGCAACGGATTTCCGCTGCCTGCCGCTTTTCTGCCGTCCAGAGAACGGCACAACACCCTGTAGGAGCGAGCTTGCCTCGCGATCTTTTAAAAGATCAAAAGATCGCGAGGCAAGCTCGCTCCTACAGGGGCAGCGTTTATTTCGCCTGGTAGATGATGCCTGGGCTGCACTGGACCATCTGGTAGTGGTCCGGCAAGCCGTTCAGCGCTTCGGAGGCACCTAAAAACAGGTAACCACCCGGTTTCAGGGTGCTGTGGATGCGCAGCAGGATGTCTTTTTTCACGTCGGCCGAGAAGTAGATCAATACGTTGCGGCAGAACACGACGTCGAATTTGCCGAATCCGGCGTAGCTGTCCAGCAGGTTGAAAGGGCGGAACTCGACCCGACTTTTGATCGGCGCCTTGATCACCCAGCGGCCCGGGCCTTTAGGCTCGAAGTAACGCTGCAAACGCTCTTGCGACAAGCCGCGGCCGATGGCCAAGCTGTCGTATTCGCCGCTTTTGCAGATGTTGAGCATAGAACTGGACAGCTCGGTGGCGACGATCTGCACACCCGCCTTCAGTTGCCCCAGGTTGCTGCGCTCGAACTCATCAATCGCCATCGACAGCGAGTACGGCTCCTGCCCCGACGAGCATGCCGCCGACCAGATGCGCAGGCGCTGGCCCGTATGGGCCTTGATCAGCTCGGGCAGGACTTTGTTTTTCAGCACTTCAAAGGGGTAGGTGTCGCGAAACCACAGGGTTTCGTTGGTGGTCATGGCATCGACCACCTGCTCGCGCAAGCCGCTGCGTGGCTGGCTCTGGATGCGCTGAATCAGCTCGCCCAGGGTTTTGATCCCCTGCTGCTCCATCAGTTTGTTAAGACGGCTGGAGACCAGGTATTGCTTGTTTTCACCGAGCAAAATGCCACAGGCTTTTTCCAGGAAGACCCGGAATTGTTCAAAATCCAAATTAGCCGTCGACAAGTGATCGTGCCTCTAAAAACCTATTGATCGCCACGGGCATCGCCCCTAGCTGTGATCTGCTGCCTTGATCCGGTCGACAACCCGGGATGCCAGGTCATCAGGGCGGAACTTGGCCAAAAAGTCATCCGCGCCGACTTTCTTGACCATCGCCTGATTGAAAACACCGGACAACGACGTATGCAGAATGATGTGCAAGTCTTTCATCCGCGGATCGTTACGGATCTCGGCGGTCAGGGTGTAGCCGTCCATTTCGGGCATTTCGATGTCCGAAATCATCATTAAAAACTCGTGCGCCGGGTCTTTGCCTTGCTCGACCATCGCGCGCAGGTACTCCAGCGCCTGGCGCCCGTCATTGAGTGAAACCACCTCAACTCCGACCGATTGCAGGCAACGGGCAACCTGTTTGCGCGCCACCGACGAATCATCCACGGTCAGCACCCGCAGCGACAGGGCTTTTTCCTGGGTCTCGACGTCCACCACACCGTGAGAGATGGTTTCCGGTGAGGGCGACACTTCAGCCAGCACTTTTTCAACGTCGATGATTTCGACTAACTGATCGTCCAGTTGAGTCACAGCTGTCAAATAATGGTCACGCCCGGTGCCCTTGGGTGGCGGATGTATGGCCTCCCAGTTCATGTTGACGATGCGTTCCACTGCACCCACCAAAAACCCCTGAGTCTTGGTGTTGTATTCGGTGATGATCACAAACGGATTGCTATGGTCTCTCAGAGCCCCCGCACCGGTGGCCATCGCCAGATCGAGAATCGGGATGGTTGCGCCGCGAATGCTGGCCACGCCGCACACCACCGGGTGGGATTTGGGCATCACCGTCAGCTTGGGGCATTGCAGCACCTCGCGGACTTTGAACACGTTGATCCCGTAGAGCTGCGGCCCACCCAGACGAAACAGCAACAGCTCCAGGCGGTTTTGCCCGACCAGTTGAGTGCGCTGGTTAACCGCATCCATCACCCCAGCCATACTCAGCTCCTTTAAAAATCGTTAAGTTGCGACACGCTGCCCGGTAAACGGCACGGGCTTTGCTATTTATCCGCCATGAAGCCGAAAACGACAAAAACCTGCCACCGATCACGCTTTCAGCCCTTGCGTCGCTGCGCACTGCGCCTGCTCGCGGCCGGGTGCCTGCTGAGTGTAGGCACACCAGCCGGTGCCGACACGTTTACCTCACCTGACCAGCTTATCGGCGTGACCCAGGGGTTTCTTGAGTTTACCGTCGAAGACTATTTGGCCACGGGGCAAATTGAGGGCCGCTACGAGATCCAGGTCAATCAATTGGACCCGCGCGTGCGCCTGGCGCATTGCGACAAGGATTTGACAGCCACCCTCGAAAGCCCTGCCCAGCCCATGGGCCGCGTGACGGTCAGGGTACGTTGTGAAGGTAGCTCGCCGTGGACCATCTTTGTACCGGCACAGGTCAAGTTATTCCGAGATGTGGTCACGGTCACGCATCCACTCAAGCGCGGGGCGATTATCGACTATGGTGATGTGACCTTGCGCGAGCGCGATGTCGGCCTGATCAGCCAGGGGTATCTCACCGCCGTGGAGTTGGCGGTGGGGCAAAAACTGCTGCGCCCGGTGGTCTCCGACCAGGTGCTGACACTCACGCACCTGGAGCAGGCCGCGACAGTGCGCAAGGGTGACCACGTGATTATCAGTGCCCGCAGTGGCACATTAAGTGTCAAAATGCCCGGCGAAGCGCTGTCCGATGGTGGCCTCAGCGAGCAGATCCGGGTTAAAAACCTGAATTCAAACCGGATCATCAAGGCCCGCGTGACGGCGCCTGGTCAGGTTGAAGTTGCGTTGTAGAGCGTTTGGCGTGTTTCTCTCAGCCGGCGTTGACGCAGATCAGTACAGCGTTGTGTGAAGCTATGATTAATCGGGCCTAAAGTTTTCTCGGGTTTGGCCGAAAACAAGGCAAGCGTCCAAATACCCAGAGGTTTTTTCGTTATGGTTATCGACTTTAGTCGTCTCAACAGCGCCCCGCCCCTGCCCGGCAGCACGCGCAGCAACGCCAACCAGGAAGCAGGCAGCGCCACGCAAGCGGCCCCTGCAGCCAAAACCGCTGAAAACACCGGCACCGAAGCCGCGAGCGGTGAATCTGTGCACCTGAGCCCGCAAGCTCAACAGCTGCAGAAAGTCAGCGACTCGCTGCGCGATCAGCCAGTGGTCAACAAAGAACGTGTGGCCGCGTTGAAACAAGCCATTGCCGAGGGCAGTTACACCGTCGACAGCAACAAGGTCGCCAGCAAACTGCTGAATATCGAAGCCGAGCGCTAGGCCCAGGGCCGGTGCCAGGCTTTTGGACGCCTAATTCCTAGAGCCCGACATGCACGACGAGAATCTGCTGCAACTGATCAATGACGACCTGGCACCTGCCGAGCAACTGCTGGGCCTGTTGCAGGACGAATCGGTCGCCCTCAAGGGGCGCGACATGGTGCTGCTGGAAAACATTCTGGCGCGCAAGCATTCATTGGTTATCTTGCTTGAGCAGCATGGCCGCAAACGCAGCGAAATCCTTGCCAGCCTCGGCTTGCCGACCAATCGCAGCGGCCTCGAAAGCCTTGCCAGCCACTCCAGCGTAGGCGATCAATTGCTCAGCCAAAGCGAGTTGCTGAACCAGTTGCTGGCTCAGTGCCACGCCGCCAACCAGGCGAATGGCCAGTCGATCCAGACCCAACAGGCGATCACCGCCAACCAACTGCGCATCCTCCACGGCGGCGAAACGCCCTCGCTGTATGACGCGCGCGGCACCACCTCGCTCCTCAACAAACACCGCGCTTACAGCCAGGCCTGAGCCTGCACTATCTACACCCGCAGCATGATGGCAGAATGCCCTTTTTTTGCGTGTTGCCGTTTTTTGTCTGGAGATTGACGACCCGTGCTAGATGCCCAAGATGCTCCGCAACCGCCCAAGGTGCTGACGACGCCGATGGAGATCGCCTCAAATTTGCGGATGCTGCAAGAGAGCCATGACCCGCTGATCATCACCTTCAACGACCGTACCCAACGTTTTCAGAGCTACATGGTGGACGTAGACCGTGACAACCAGCTCATGACCCTGGACGAAATGGTCCCACGGGACGGCGAGCGTTTTCTGGCGGCGGGCATTCCTTTTCGGGTCGAAGGTTTCCACGACGGCGTGCGCATTGCCTGGGAATGCAACACCCCGCTGAGCATCGACGACAGCGGCCCGCACCGTTGCTATCACGGCGCGTTGCCCAAAGAAGTGATCTACCACCAGCGCCGTAATGCGTTCCGCGCCGCCCTGAAACTGGCGCACCTGGTGGACGTCAACGTGGCGGGCGACAAGCTCGGCAAAGCGATCAAGGGCAAATTGCTGGACGTGTCAGCCACCGGCTGCAAATTGCGTTTTGAGGGCGATATCAGCGAGCTCATCCAGCTGGGCCAGGTGTACGAACGCTTCAGCGCCGCCCTGCCCTTTGGCCACATGACCACCCCGGTCGAGTTGCGCCATCTGTACTTCGAAGAGCGCCTGAACATCACCTTTGCCGGCATGCGCTTTCACAACATCAGCGGCGCGGTTCAGCGCCAGGTCGAGCGTTTTGTTTACCAGTTGCAGCGCGATGCCCGCCGGTTCGACAAGGATGACGATTTTTACTGAGTGTCGAGATTAACCGCGTAGGAGCTGCCGCAGGCTGCGATCTTTTGATCTTTAACATCAAAAGATCGCAGCCTGCGGCAGCTCCTACGGGTGTTTACGGTTTTGGGTCAGCCTCGGGGCCGCCAAATTCCGGGGCTACTTCAGGCTCAATTTCTGGCTCACTCTCAGGCTCGACCCCGTCCACCATTTGCTCCTGCACCACCTGCTCATCGACCCGCGGGTCAAGCGCTGCGGCCAAGGGCGAGGTGGACATGCTGTCAGGCATGGCAACGTGTTGCAGCGGTGCGTCGTCGACCTGGTGCAAATTGGTGACCGCGTTCGGGCGAATGCGCCACACCAGAATCAAGCTGGTGAAGCTGAAAAACGCATACAGCATATGGCTGCCCAGCACTTTCATCAGCACACCGGCTACCAGCGGGCCGACGCTGGCGCCAATGCCGTAGGTGACCAGAAGCATCGCGGTCAGCGACACCCGGCGCTCGCTTTCGATGTGGTCGTTGGCGAAGGCCACGGCCAGCGGGTAAATGCAAAACTGCAGCAATGCGCTCAAGAACCCCGCCACGAACAGCACCTCGACAGGCACCTGCGGGAAGATCGCCAGCGGCAACGCCGCCGCACACAGCAACAGCGCAAACACGCGAATCAGCAGTGGCCGGTCATAGCGGTCCGACAACCAGCCCAGCGGCCATTGCGCCAGCAACCCGGCAAAAATACAGCAGCCCATGTACCAACCGACCAGCTCGGTAGACAACCCTTGCTGCGAGGCGTAAAGCGGCGCCAAACCGTAGAACGCACCAATCAACAGGCCTGCGCCCATCACTGCGATCAGCGATTGCGGCACCCGCTTGATAAAGAATTTAGGGTCCATGGGCGCGGGCCGCAACGGCGCCGGGTGGATGCGACGGGTCATGGCCACCGGCACCAGACACAAGGCAAAACACATGGCTACGAGCATCAGCAGTTCAAGGCCCAGTTGCGGGTGAACCACCAGAATCAGTTGCCCGAGCACCAGCCCCAGGTACGAGGCGATCATGTACAGGCTGAACACCACGCCGCGCTGTTTGGCGTCGGCCTGCTCGTTAAGCCAACTCTCGATGACCATGTACTGGCACATCATGCCCAGGCCGACGATCAGACGCAGCAGCAGCCAGATCGGCAGCCAGTCGGTCAAACCGTGACACAACACCGCCGCACCGACGATCCCGGCACAGGTGGCGTACGCCCGGATATGCCCCACGCGGGCAATCAGCCGGTGCCCAAGCTTGCCGCCCAGCACCAGACCAAAATAGTTGGCCGCCATCAAGGCACCGACCCATAAACCGTCGACGTCATCGGCAGCCAGGCGCAACGCCAGGTAGGTGCTCAACAAACCTGAGCCGATCAACATCATCAGCGAGGCAAAATACAACGCTCGAAACGACTTCCAGATTTGGCGCATTGGCTTTCCGTACGGCTCCTTGTGCATGGTCCATGGATTCAAACAGGCAGTGGCGACCTGAACGACTAAGCCCAAGCCACCAAAATACGCAGTACACCTTCAAAAAAACAAGTAGTCGCTGCCGCAGGCTAAGAAGGGTTGCAGCGCAACCCGTTTCTCAAACCCTCCAGCACCTCCCCGTTACCCACCTCTGGATACCACCCCCGGACGTGAGATACATTCAAGGCGCGATCTACCAAAACAGCAGCCCCTCAACCGACAAAGGGTGCCACTTGAATAAAAATCAAAAATTGCGAACCTTCGACCTGATCCGTGAAGCGGTACTGCCTGAGTACCGCGACCGTGTAGACGACTACCTGACCTTGTACGAACACGCGTTGCATGCTGAACCTGCCGACGCCGAGAAGTTGCATGCCATGGCCCATGAGCTTAAAGGCTACCTGCGCGGCCTCAACACCACCCGCGTGATCGGCATGGCCGATTTTGAAGAGCTCGACCGCCGCGTCACCGAGTCCTGGCTGGAAGTTGAGCCTTACTGAGCGTTGCGGCTAAAGATGCGGATCACTTCATTCAGATGCTCAGCCATGGCCTGACGCGCCGCATCCGGGTCATGTTGCTCCAGTGCCTGAAGCACGCGCCGGTGCTCGTCCTCCGAGCGGTGCGGCATGTCATCTGAGGTGTAGTGACTTTGCAGGCGCTGGAACATGCTGCCGTAGCTGTGCCCCAGCAAGTGCTGAATCATCAATGCGTAGGCCGGGTTGTCCGACGCCTGGGCAATGCGGATATGAAACAAGCGGTCGCCGGGGTGCGTGTGCGAACCCTCGCGGTTGTCTTGCACATTGCGCTCAAACGCTTCGCGGATCCCGGCGAGTTCTTCATCGCTGGCGTTCACGGCCGCCAACGCCGCCGCTTCAGGCTCGATCAAGCGCCGCGCCTGGAGCAAGGCGAACGGCGGGATCTCGGCACTGAAATCCACGGCAATGCCCAGCTCCGGGTCCAGCTCGCGCCATTGGTCGCGGGTAGCTTGGGCCATCACCGGCTCATTGGACACCGCCTGCACCGGCGGCTCACACACCAACACACCGTTGCCGACGCGCACGTCCACCAGGCCGATCACTTCCAGGGCAATCATTGCTTCACGCACCGATGCCCGGCTCACGCCCAATAACTTGGCCAATTCGCGTTCGGCGGGTAGCCGACTGCCCGGCGGGAATTCACCGCTGTCGATCAAGGCCCGCAACTGATCGGCGATCTGCCGATAAAGTCTTTGGTTATCAATAACTTGGAATGGCATCGTGAAATTGGCTCTGGTCTGTGCAACGGCTCGCGAGCGCTTTTTGAAAAAAAAGTCACTTGTTGAAGCGTGAGGTGCATGCTAAAAAAGGTTCAATGGCCTGACCATTGGATGGATAACGTACAGCGATCATAGCTAAAAACGTATCCCGCCGCTGCGTCGTTTTGCCAGTTGCTACGCCCGCAATGGCCTGACCATTAGTCCAAAAGAGACAATGGCGAAGGGTTCAGGCCAACAATAAAAACAATCACATCGTTACGGAGTACCCATGGATCTTTCCGGCAAACGCGTGCTGATCACGGCCGCAGCCCAAGGTATTGGCCACGCCAGTGTCCAGGCATACCTCGCCGCTGGCGCCGAAGTCTTCGCCGCCGACATCAATGCTGGCGCCCTTGAGGCTCTTACAGGCGCTCACAAAATTGTTCTGGACGTCACCGATGCCGCCGCCATTGAGCGCCTGGCCAACGAGCTTGGCCCGCTGGATGTGCTGTTCAACTGCGCAGGCGTGGTGCACAGCGGCAACATCCTAGAGTGCAGCGAAAAAGACTGGAACTTCGCCCTCGACCTCAACGTCACCGCCATGTACCGCATGATCCGCGCCTTTTTGCCGGGCATGCTCAGCAACGGCGGCGGCTCGATCATCAACATGGCCTCAGTGGCCTCCAGCGTAAAAGGCGTGCCAAACCGCTTTGCTTACTGCGCCAGCAAAGGTGCGGTCATCGGCCTGACCCGTTCTGTCGCCGCGGACTTTGTCAGCCAGAACATCCGCTGCAACGCCATCTGCCCCGGCACCGTTGACTCCCCTTCCCTGCGCCAGCGCATCCGCGAGCAAGCGGAACGCGAAGGCCGCAGCGTGGACGAGGTGTATGCCGCCTTCGCCGCGCGCCAACCCATGGGCCGCATCGGCACCGCCGAAGAAATCGCCCAATTGGCCCTGTACCTGGGCTCAAGCGCCAGCGGCTTCACCACCGGCACTGCACAAATCATTGATGGCGGCTGGAGCAACTGACAGCCCTTTTTTGACTGTGTGGGAGCGGGCTTGCTCGCGATGCTGGCGACTCGGTTTGTCTGAAGCATTGCGCTGAGGCAATCGCGAGCAAGCCCGCTCCCACACATGTGATTACCTATTTCGAGGACTCTTTATGAAACTGCTGCGCTACGGCGAAAAAGGCCAGGAACGTCCCGCTCTGCTCGATAACAACGGTGACCTGCGTGACTTGTCCGCAGTGGTCACGGATATCGCAGGCGACACCCTCAGCCCGCAAAGCATTGCCCGCCTGCAAGACATCGATCCGGCCACCCTGCCGCTCGTCCAAGGCTCGCCACGGATCGGCGCATGCGTCGGCCAGGTCGGCAAGTTCATCTGCATCGGCCTCAACTACGCCGACCACGCCGCTGAAACCGGTGCGGCCATTCCCGCTGAGCCGGTGGTGTTCAACAAGTGGACCAGCGCCATCGTCGGCCCGAACGACAACGTCGAAATCCCGCGTAATTCCCGCAAGACCGACTGGGAGGTCGAGCTGGGTGTGGTCATCGGCAAAGGCGGCCGCTACATCAGCGAAAGCGACGCGCTGGAACACGTGGCCGGCTATTGCGTGATCAACGATGTGTCCGAGCGCGAGTTCCAGCTGGAACTGGGCGGCACCTGGGACAAAGGCAAAGGCTGCGACACCTTCGGCCCGCTCGGCCCATGGCTGGTGACCCGCGATGAAATCGCCGACCCGCACCAGCTCGACCTGTGGCTGGAAGTCGACGGCAAGCGCTACCAGAACGGCAACACGCGCACGATGATTTTCCAGATCCCTAAAATCGTCAGCTACCTCAGCCAGTTCATGAGCCTGCAACCCGGCGACGTGATATCTACCGGCACCCCGCCCGGCGTTGGCCTGGGCATCAAACCAGACCCTGTGTACCTGCGTGCGGGCCAGCACATCCGCCTGGGCATCAGCGGCCTGGGTGAACAAAACCAACGCACCGTCGACGCCGAATAAGCCGGAGAACGCCATGACTACCATTACTGCTGTACGGGTTGAAGACATTCGCTTCCCCACTTCGCAATCGCTGGACGGCTCGGACGCGATGAACCCGGACCCGGATTACTCCGCGGCCTACGTCATCCTCGAAACCGACACCCCGAACCTCGAAGGCCACGGCCTGACCTTCACCATCGGCCGTGGCAACGAGATCTGCTGCGCCTCGATCAAGGCCCTCGCGGGCCTGATGGTCGGCCTCAAGCTTGAGTGGATCGCCGAAGACATGGGCCGCTTCTGGCGCTACGTGACCAGCGACAGCCAGCTGCGCTGGATCGGCCCGGACAAGGGCGCCATCCACTTGGCCACCGGCGCGGTGGTCAATGCCGCCTGGGACCTCTGGGCCAAGGCCGAAGGCAAGCCGGTGTGGCGTCTGGTGGCCGACATGAGCCCCGAGCAACTGGTGCGTTGCATTGATTTTCGTTACATCACCGACTGCATCACCCCCGACGAAGCCCTGACCCTGCTGCGCGAACGCGCCCACGGCAAAGCCGAGCGTTTGGCCCTGCTCGAAGCTAAAGGTTACCCGTGCTACACCACCTCGGCCGGTTGGCTGGGGTACGCCGACGAGAAGCTGCGCCGCTTGTGCCAGGAAGCCGTCGACGCGGGCTTCTCGCACATCAAATTAAAAGTCGGCCACGACCTGCAAGACGATATCCGCCGCGTGCGCATTGCCCGCGAAGTGATCGGTCCGGACCGCAAGCTGATGATCGACGCCAACCAGGTCTGGGAAGTCGACGCGGCCATTGACTGGGTACGTGAACTGTCGTTCGCCCAGCCGTGGTTTATCGAAGAACCGACCAGCCCGGACGACGTCGAAGGCCACCGCAAAATCCGCCTGGGCGTCAGCCCGGTCAAGGTCGCCACCGGCGAAATGTGCCAGAACCGCATCGTCTTCAAGCAACTGATCATGCGCGAAGCGATCGACGTGGTGCAGATCGACGCCTGCCGCCTGGGCGGGGTCAACGAAGTGCTGGCCGTCATGCTGATGGCCGCCAAATACAACTTGCCGGTCTGCCCGCATGCCGGTGGCGTGGGCCTGTGCGAGTACGTGCAGCACCTGTCGATGATCGACTACCTGTGCATCGCCGCCACCCATGAAGGCCGCGTGGTGGAGTTTGTTGACCACCTGCACGAACACTTCGAAGACCCCTGCGTGATCCGCGACGCCGCCTACATGCCGCCACAGGCGCCGGGCTTCTCGATCCAGATGAAAGCCGCCTCCCGCGAGCAGTACCGCTACCGGGGCTAAACCAGCGTTTTGAAGGGACGGAGTACAACAACAATGTCGTCCACACAGCCACCACGCCTGGATGCGCATCAGCACTTCTGGCGATATGACGCAGCCGGTTACCCGTGGATCAGCCACGACATGCCCGGCCTGCGCCGCGACTTTATGCCCGACGACCTGCGCCCCTTGCTCGATCAGGCCGGGCTCGACGGCTGCATTGCCGTGCAAGCCCGCGCCTGCGAAAGCGAGACGGACTGGCTGTTGCAGTTGGCCGGGCAATACCCGTGGATTCGCGCCGTGGTGGGCTGGGTCGACCTGTGCGCCGCCGACCTTGAACACTCGCTGGAACGCTGGGCGCAGGCCTCGGTGCTGCGCGGGTTTCGTCATCAGTTGCAAGACGAACCCGCGCCTGCCGAGTTCATGCAACGGGCCGATTTCAACCGTGGCCTGGCGACGTTACAGCGCCAAGGCAAGGTCTATGAAGTGCTGATCAAGGCCTGCGACCTGAGCGCCGCAACGCAGTTGTGCCAGCGCCATGACCAGCATCACCTGGTGCTCGACCACCTCGCCAAGCCAAACGTGCAGGCCAACAACCTGCGCCAATGGGCCGAGCAACTGGCGCCGCTGGCCGCATTGGCGCATGTCAGTTGCAAATTGTCGGGGCTGGCGACCGAGGCCGATTGGCAGCACTGGCAGCCCGAGCAACTGACCCCGTACCTGGACACCGCACTGCACCTGTTTGGCCCTGAACGCTTGATGTTCGGTTCCGACTGGCCGGTGTGCCTGCTGGCCAGCGATTACCGCACCACCCACACCCTGGTCGACAGCGTGTTGCAGCACTTGAGCGCCGCTGAACAAGCGGCGATTTGGGGCGCCAACGCCTGCTCCATCTACGGGCTTGAAGGAGTGACACGATGAATCTGCATCTGCAAGACAAGGTCTTTATCGTCACCGGCGGCGGCTCCGGCATTGGTGCCGCGATTTCTCTGGGGCTGGCCGATGAAGGCGCGATCCCGGTGATTTTCGGCCACAGCCCGCTGTCAGATGAACTGGCCCGACAACTGGATCAACGCGGCGCACAAAGCCTGTTTATACAGGTCGAACTGCGCGACGAAGACGCCTGCCGCGCCGCCGTCGCCAGCGTACTGCACCGCTTCGGGCGCATCGACGGGCTGGTCAACAATGCCGGTGTCAATGACAGCGTGGGCCTGGACGCCGGGCGCTCGGCCTTTGTCGAGTCGCTGGAAAAAAACCTCATCCACTCCTACCTCATGACCCACCTGTGCGTCGACGCGCTCAAGGCCAGCCGTGGGTCCATCGTCAATATCAGCTCCAAAACCGCCCTCACCGGCCAGGGCGGCACCAGCGGCTACACCGCCGCCAAAGGCGCGCAACTGTCGCTGACCCGCGAGTGGGCCACCTCGTTGCTGGCCGATGGCGTACGGGTTAACGCGGTCATCCCGGCCGAAGTCATGACCCCGCTGTACGAGCGCTGGATCAACAGCTTCGACGACCCGCACGCCAAGCTGGCGAGCATCGTCGAGAAAATCCCCCTCGGCCAGCGCATGACTACTTCAGAAGAAATCGCCGACAGCGTGCTGTTCCTGTTATCCCCCCGCGCCTCCCACACCACCGGGCAATGGCTGGTGGTCGACGGCGGCTACACCCACCTGGACCGGGCACTGACATGAGCCGTATCCGCCTCACCTGCCCCCTGTAGGAGCGAGCTTGTCTCGCGATCTTTTGATCGTCTAAAAGCTCGCTCCTACAGGGTTTTAACAACAATAAGAAGGAGATGCGTCATGTCACTCAAGCACTCGAACGTCGCCGCGCCGCCCTTTACCAAAGCGGTGACGTCTTACCGCTGGGCACTGATTCTGGTGACCTGCCTGTTCTTTCTCTGGGGGTTGTCGTATGGCTTGCTGGATGTGCTCAACAAGCACTTCCAGGAAACCCTGCACGTCAGCAAGGCCCAGTCCGGCTTGCTGCAAAGCGCGTACTTCGGCGCGTATTTTCTGATCGCCCTGCCCGCCGGCTTCTTGATGGACAAGTACGGCTACAAGGCGGGCATTCTGCTCGGCCTGTGCCTGTATGCCTGCGGCGCCCTGCTGTTCATGCCCGCCGCGGCCGCGCAAAGCTTTCAGTTCTTTTTGTTCGCGCTGTTTGTGATTGCCTGCGGCCTGGGCTGCCTCGAAACCGCTGCCAACCCGTATGCCACGGTGCTTGGCTCACCCGCAGGGGCTGAGCGGCGCTTGAACCTGGCGCAGTCGTTCAATGGCCTCGGGCAGTTTTTTGGCCCCTTGATTGGCGGTGCGCTGTTCTTCAGTGGTGCCAACAGCACTGACACCACCCAGTCGCTGCAAATGACGTATCTGGTGATTGCCTCGCTGGTGCTGCTGGTCGCCGTGCTGATCGCCCGCACCCCGCTGCCGGACCTGCGCGAGCAAGAAGTTCAGGCCCAGCAACTGAGTGATAAAGGCCTGTGGCAACACCGCGAGTTTGTCACCGGGGTCATCACCCAGTTCTTTTACGTCGGCGCGCAAGTCGGCGTCGGGGCGTTTTTTATCAACTACGTTACCGAGCACTGGGCGCAGATGGGCAGCCAGCAAGCGGCGTATCTGCTTTCGGTGGCCATGCTCAGCTTCATGTTTGGGCGCTTCTTCAGCACCTGGCTGATGGGCCGCGTCAATGCCCAGCGCCTGTTAATGATTTACGCACTGATCAACGTGGCGCTGTGCGCGGTGGTGGTGCTGGGAATTGAAGGCGTGTCGGTGGTAGCGCTGGTGGCGACCTTCTTCTTTATGTCGATCATGTTCCCGACCCTGTTCGCCATGGGCGTGAAAAACCTCGGCGCGCATACCAAGCGCGGCAGCTCGTTCATGATCATGGCCATTGTTGGCGGGGCCCTGCTGCCCTACGTGATGGGCCTGGTCGCTGACCACTCCTCCACCGCCGTGGCGTACCTGTTGCCAATGGGCTGTTTTGTCATCGTTGCGGCCTATGCCCGCTCCGCCTTGAGAGCCCGTTAATCGCTGTCCCTGTTGTTGAACTCCACAAAAAAAATAATCGGAGCCACCCATGTCCAATCCTGTGTTGAATCAGGCGCTCAGCAAGATTCGCTGGCGCATCCTGCCCTTTGTCGCCTTGATGTTCGCCATGGCGATTATTGACCGTTCCAACATTGGCTTTGCCAAACATGCCCTGCAGGCAGACACCGGCCTGAGCAACGCCGCGTTTGCCTTGGGCGCGGGGATTTTCTTTATCGGCTACGCCGTGTTCGAAGTGCCCAGCAACCTCATGCTGCACAAAGTCGGCGCACGCATCTGGCTAAGCCGGATCATGATCACCTGGGGCCTGGTGTCGGCCGCCATGATGTTTGCCCACAACGAAACCAGCTTCTACATCCTGCGCTTTTTGCTCGGCGTGGCCGAAGCGGGCCTGTCGCCGGGCGTGGTGCTGTACCTGACCTACTGGTTCCCGCAGAACAAGCGCGGCGCCGCCTACGGCATTTACTACTTCGGCGTGCCGGTGTCGTTGATGGTCGGCGGCCCGGTGTCGGGCTGGCTGCTGGAAAGCGCGCAATTTGGCCTGACCGGCTGGCAATGGATGTTCGTCACCGAAGGCCTCGCCGCCTCGGTCATCGGCGTGTTTGCGCTGTTCTACCTCACGGACAAACCGCGCACCGCCAAATGGCTGACCGAGCAAGAAAAAGCCGCAGTCGAGCACGAACTGGAAAAAGAACATCTGCTCAAAGCCGATACAGGGCCGTCGTCCTGGCGCTCGGCGCTGATCAACCCGACGGTGCTGTACTTCACCCTGATCTACTTCACCATCCAGGTCAGCGTGTACGGCGTGCTGTTTTACCTGCCGACGCGCATCGCTGAACTGCTTGGCACTGGCATCGGTTTGAAAGTCGGCCTGCTGACGTCCATCCCGTGGATCGCCACCGTGATCGTGCTCTACGCGGTCACCCGCTACGCCGACCGCAAAGGCCTGCAAACCCGCTTTGCCGCGCTGATGCTGGCCTTGGCTGCGGTCGGCATGGTCGGTTCGACCTTGAGCGCCAGCCTGCCGCTGGTCATCCTCGCGTTCTGCCTGGCGGCCGCCGGTTTCATCACCGTGCAACCGCTGTTCTGGACCTTGCCGACGCGCTTTCTGAGTGGCGCCGCCGCGGCCAGCGGGATCGCCGTGATTGGCGCTCTGGGCAACCTCGGCGGCTTCCTGGCACCCACGGTTAAAACCTGGGCCGAACAGCAATTCGACAGCACCCATGCCGGCATGTACTTCCTCGCGGCCATGGCGTTGCTGGGTACCTTGATGTTGTTGCGCTCAGCCAGAAAAGGCCGTGAGCCGGGTAAACGCATTGACCCAGCCCGAGTGGCACCATCCGCCTGACAACCACTGAGGTGGGAGCACGCTTGAACGGGGTCATAGCCATATGGCATCCCATAAAGGGTAATCTCCCACTCTCTTGACCAGCCCTGCACGCAAGGGGTTGGCAATGACATAACGGGCCACACGCTTCAAGTCCTCTTCATTGCGTAAAGCATGGTCATGGTAGCCCTGCTGCCATCGACTGCCTGTTCGACCGGTGGCCTGATTGATAGCTCTTGTACTCAACGACTTGGTACGGCACATCAATTGGTCAAGTGAGCTGCGCTGAAGCACTACCAGCCAGTGAAAATGATCTGGCATTACCACCCATGCCAGCGAATCAACGAAACCTTGCTCTTGCGCGCTCCGCAACTGCTCTACAACCAGCCTGCCGACGCGCCAGTCAAGGAAAACAGGTTCCCGATTGAGCGTATTGGCCGTCAGCAGGTAGATGCGGTTTGGCTCGCTGAACCGACCATGACGCAGGCGGTGGGAAGCAGGAAACGAGGGCATAGAACGTCTCGATGAGTCGGCAGACCCAAAGGCTAGTCACTGAATGCACAGCACCTTCCGTCATCGTTTAACCGCATATGTCAGTATTGCGAACACCCTGTGGGAGCGGGCTTGCTCGCGATGGCAGCAACGCGGTAGTGCAGGTTCACCGCGTCGCCTGAATCGCGAGCAAGCCCGCTCCCACTAGAGTTACAAGGTTCCTCTGGGTATTTCCCGGGCCAAGCGCGTACACTGCCAGCGTTGTTTCAGTATGTTACGAAGGAAAGAAGTCGGTCCGAATCCGACGCGGTCGCGCCACTGTAGTCGGCACCTTGCCGAGAGCCAGATCTTCCTTTGCCTTTGCACTCTTGCCGGGACGCGTAATCCCAGAGGTAATCATGGTTTCTAACGCTGCTACTCACTCTGACCTCTCCATTCCTGCCATTCCCCTGCGCGATGTACTGCCGTGGGCGATTTTCAGTGGCCTGTTGCTGTTGCTGGCGATTTATTTCGTCGGCGCTGAACAAGGCGCCACCGCCGTCTTCAAGGGCATGTACGTGCACGAGTTCGTACACGACGGTCGCCACCTGCTGGGCTTTCCCTGCCACTGATCCGAGGGGTTTCACATGACTGGTCGTTTACTCGTCAGGGGCATGCTTGTCGGTCTGTTGGCCGGCCTGCTGGCCTTCAGCTTTGCCAAGGTGTTCGGCGAACCCGAGATTGATCGCGCTATCGCCTTCGAAGAAGGCATGTCCCATTCCCACTCCCACGGTGACGCCGAGGAAGAAGAACCCGAGCTGGTCAGCCGCGAAGTGCAAAGCACCTTCGGTCTGTTGACCGGAGTGCTGGTGTACAGCGTGTCGCTGGGCGGCATTTTTGCCCTGGTGTTCGCCTATTCACTGGGCCGTGTCGGTAACGTCGGCCCGCGTGGTCTGGCCGCTTTGCTGGCGCTGGCCGCCTTTGTGGTGCTGTATCTGGTGCCGGGGCTGGTGTATCCGGCCAACCCGCCAGCGGTGGGCAACCCGGACACCATCGGCAAGCGCACGCAGTTGTTCTTCCTGATGCTGCTGGTGTCGCTGGCCGCCGCGATCATTGCCGTCAGTGCAGGCCGTAAATTCATCGCCAGCTCCGGTCTGTGGAACGGCGTGATCAAAGGCGTGGTGCTGTACCTGGTGATTGTCTCGATCGCGGGCTTTTTGTTCCCGACGTTCAATGAAGCACCGGAAGGTTTCTCGGCCCTGCTGCTGTGGAAGTTCCGCGTCGCCTCGTTGGGCATCCAGGCGGTACTGTGGACCGCACTGGGCCTGATCTTCGGCGTCGTCGCCGAACGTTTGCTGCTGCCCAACAAGCCTTACAAAGCGTAACGCCCTGTAGGAGCTGCCGAGGAACGACGGCTGCGATCTTTTAAAAGATCAAAAGATCGCAGCCTGCGGCAGCTCCTACGGGGTTATTGCCCACCCCCCGCCCAAACTCTGGATCAACGCCACGCTGCCCTGGCTCAATTGCCCCTGGGTGTCGCGCAGGTTCTGTTCGGTCTGCAACAAGATCAATTGCTGGGTCAGGACGTTCTGCTGGCTGACGGTGCCGGCTTTTAGCTGCGCCTGCTGGCTGCCGAACAGTTGCTGATTGCGCGTGTAGATCTGCTGGTAGGTATCCGCCTGCACGTGCAAATGGTTGATCGCCGACAGGTTGTCTTCGACGTTCTGCAAGGCCGACAACACGGTGCCCCGGTAGGTCGCCGCGTCCTGGTCGTAGCTGGCTTGCGCCTGTTGCACTGCCGCTTCGCGGGCGCCGCCGTCAAACAGGGTCGCGGCCAATGCCGGGCCCAGGGTCCAGATGCGGTTC
>NZ_WIWK01000319.1:0-333 GCF_009600165.1 Pseudomonas sp. FSL R10-0399 | reverse complement strand
TTAGATAGGCTCTTCGAGTCTGCCGAGCAGAAAGCAGGCAAAGCGCTCGAAAATAGAGTAAGATGGAAAATATAACTTAAAAAAATTCCCCTCCTGGTCAGTAAGTTTGGCGACCGAAGACACAGGAGGGGAGGAGGACATAAACAGTATGACACAACTACAACTTTTTACAAGCACATTACCAAAGAAGCCATATTATACCGATGACCTTTTCAGTGGTTTAAGTATAGCAAAAGCAGAGATAGCCAAGAAGGCTAAATATATACAGCATAACGGACCAACTCACCTTTACTGGATGGCGTTTGATATTGACCGTCCAGGTGCAAGCATTGA
>NZ_WIWK01000318.1:0-343 GCF_009600165.1 Pseudomonas sp. FSL R10-0399 | reverse complement strand
GGTCCAGCATCGGCGTGGCAGAGCGCAGTTGCTGGCGAGCGAACAGCACCAGCAGCGCAAGCCCGGCCGCCATCACCAGCATGGCGAACAGCAGCGATTGCGTGGCGCCGATACTGGCCTTGATGCCATAAACCACGCCGATGATCCCGGCGATGAGCACCAGCGCCTGGCCGACGGCCCATTTACCGGGCGTGGTGTGCTCGACGCGTGGCAACAGCACAAACACCACCGGGATCACCACCGCCATGATCGGGACGTTGATCAAAAACACCGACCCCCACCAGAAGTGCTCAAGCAGCGCGCCACCGATCAGCGGGCCCACCGCGGCGCCCGCCGCGCCCAC
>NZ_WIWK01000317.1:0-346 GCF_009600165.1 Pseudomonas sp. FSL R10-0399 | reverse complement strand
CGCTACAGCGACAACCCTGGCGAACGACGTCTGATCCACTACTTCTACGAACCGGGCAGCTTCATCCCCGTCGCCCAGACCGTCGAAAACCGCAACCTGTCGCTAGTGCGCGAGCCAAGCCATGAAAACGGCTACCACATCGACCGCGATCCCTTGTGGCAACACCAACCCGTGGCAAAACCATTCAACGCCATCGCCTGGTACCAATGCGACCACCTCGGCACGCCCATGGAACTCACCGACCAACGCGGCGAGATTGCCTGGAGTGCGACGTATCAAGCGTGGGGGCTAGCCAAGGAAAAGCGTACCGACAGCGCAACTCGCGAAAACATCCGCAACCCGCTGC
>NZ_WIWK01000316.1:0-349 GCF_009600165.1 Pseudomonas sp. FSL R10-0399 | reverse complement strand
TCAACCAACGCATTGCCACCATCCGCCCCGACGGCCACCGGGTCAGTTGGCTGACCTACGGCAGCGGCCACTTGCTGGCAATGAAAGTCGACGACATCGAACTGCTCAGCTACCAGCGCGACGACCTGCATCGCGAAATAGTCCGCCACCAAGGCAACGGCCTGCAACAGCGCCAGAGCTGGACGCCCAACGGCCAGTTACAGGAACAGACCGTAGCCCTTACCGGCTCAAGCACGCGCCTGCTGGTGCGCAACTACCGCTATGACGATGCCGGGCAACTGACCGACCTGCACGACAACCGCCGTGGCGACATCAACTACCGTTACGACCCGCTCGGCCGCCTGCTCGG
>NZ_WIWK01000315.1:0-350 GCF_009600165.1 Pseudomonas sp. FSL R10-0399 | reverse complement strand
TGATTGATGGCCTGAAGAATTTTCATCCCGGTTACGCCAGTAATGTCGCTGATGACATTGGCCAACTGGATATTCATCTGGCTCAAGGCTTTCTGCATGCGATTGATCGTTTTGGCCTGGTCGGCGACTTTATTGGCGCGCTGACGCACCAGCGAACGCATTGAACAGACTTCGTCTGCAGGGCGAAAAGCCCCGCTCAACAAGCCATGGGTCATGAGCTGCCAGATCCATTGGCAGTCCAGGACATCAGATTTGCGCCCCGAGGTCTGGCGTGTCGCCCGGGAATTGACCAGGTACACCTCAAATCCTCGTGCATCCAGTACTTCAAAAAGAGGGATCCAGTAAACGCC
>NZ_WIWK01000314.1:0-351 GCF_009600165.1 Pseudomonas sp. FSL R10-0399 | reverse complement strand
CGCGATGGCATCACCGCGTTTTTGCAGGCATACCGAGTGGCTGGATCGCTCAGGTCCTCTGTAGGAGTCGAGCTTGCTCGCGATGGCATCACCGTGTTTTTGCAGGCATACCGAGTGGCTGGATCGCTCAGGTCCTCTGTAGGAGTCGAGCTTGCTCGCGATGGCATCACCGCGTTTTTGCAGGCATACCGCGACGCCTTGATCGCGAGCAAGCTCGCTCCTACAGATGTGTGAACGGCTCAATTTCTCTGCAGGGGCGCGATGGCATCACCGTGTTTTTGCAGGCATACCGAGTGGCTGGATCGCTCAGGTCCTCTGTAGGAGTCGAGCTTGCTCGCGATGGCATCACCG
>NZ_WIWK01000313.1:0-352 GCF_009600165.1 Pseudomonas sp. FSL R10-0399 | reverse complement strand
CGTAACCATTAAGAGAAATGGATGACATACATCGATCAGCAGATCGGGCAGAGTCATCGCCATGATTCCTACTCCTCGTCTCGATCAGCTCGACACTGAACAACTGCGCAGCCTCGCTGCGCAGTTGCTCACACGCGTTGAGCATCTAGATACGCAGCTGGCGAGCCTCGACAAAGAGGTTCTTCATCAGAAGACCCGTAACCAGCAACTCATTCACGAAATAGCCCAGCTCAAACGCCACCGCTTCGCCAAACGCTCCGAGTCGTTTAATCCGGATCAGGCCAGCTTGCTCGACGACCTGATTGAGACCGACCTGGCCGCCATCGAAGCAGAGCTTGAAATCCTGGCACCA
>NZ_WIWK01000312.1:0-362 GCF_009600165.1 Pseudomonas sp. FSL R10-0399 | reverse complement strand
GGCCAGCACCGTGCAAAGCCTGCAATCGATCAGCGCCAACCGCGTGCGCCTGCACCTGCCGGACAGCCAGCAGAGCACCGCACGCCACACCTTCGACGACTGGCTCAACCGCGACCAGCGCAGCGAAAGCATCGGCGAATACCTCGATATCCTCGGGCGCCTGTTGCGCGGCGGCGACGGTGGTTTTACTTACAGCGGCCGCTACTTCCAACTGGAAAACGCCGGTTATGCCCGCCGCGATTTGCCCGCCCCTGCCATCGTCCTCAACGACAGCCAAAGCCCGGCGCTGATTGCCAGCCAGGCACAGGTTTGCCTGTTACGGGCGGCGCCGCCTGCACAGTTGCGCCAGGCCATCGAGCGTC
>NZ_WIWK01000311.1:0-363 GCF_009600165.1 Pseudomonas sp. FSL R10-0399 | reverse complement strand
AACACCAAGGCTGCCGCTGGGTTGTCTCGCTGCATCGCTCTTAAGTTCTTTTCGGCGGCTCTACTCATCATGTAGTAACCCCCCGCCACCCGGTTTTTGGTTACTGCTGAAAGCCGCCGTTCCTGCTCTAGCGTGTCGACTGTGTGGCTCAGCAAGGCCCTCACTTGGGTGAGCTGTTCCTCCAGCTTTTGAACCTTTTTTTCGTCCTGAGACATGTATCACCCCGTGAAACATTAGTGTGCATTTTTTGAAGCATCATGCCTCATGCTAGCAAGATGCATGATGTCTCACAAATGCTTTATGACGTATAGCGATGTCTCACCGGGTGATACATAGATGTATAGCCACGTGAGACATCGCTCT
>NZ_WIWK01000310.1:0-365 GCF_009600165.1 Pseudomonas sp. FSL R10-0399 | reverse complement strand
ACGGTGGTCGGCCCGGCCAACGAAGAAGTCTATTGCGATGAGCATGCCCGGGTGCGTCTGCAGTTCCCTTGGGACCGCGAAGACCGCAACGATGACCGCAGCTCCTGCTGGGTGCGGGTGTGCCAGAGCTGGGCCGGGGCGGGTTGGGGGCATGTGGCGTTGCCCCGCATCGGCCAAGAGGTGCTGGTGGCGTTCCTGCACGGGGACCCCGACCAGCCGATGGTGATTGGCCGCAGTTACCACGCCATCAACCGCACGCCTTACAAACTCCCGGAATTCAAAGCCATCAGCCCGATCCGCAGCAAGGAGCTGCACGGCCAACGCCACAACGAACTGCGCCTTGATGACACCCATGGCCAAATCAG
>NZ_WIWK01000030.1:0-55802 GCF_009600165.1 Pseudomonas sp. FSL R10-0399 | reverse complement strand
TGGTGCCCACTTAAATTTAAGTGCACACCATGTCTTGGCTTTGCAGGGCTGGGTAGATGACTTCGCCGGACGGATACCCTGCGTTCTGGAACTGCTGTTGCTAGCTGGCAGGCACCACAAGCCCACCGTCTGGGCGCCGTAGGCGTGTAATGTCCCCCTCACGCTCAACGGTCCATTTTTCCCGCTCAGGCCTATCAGGAAAGCCGGCCAATACTTCGACTGATAGCGCACCCGGCTTGATCACAACGCAGATTGATTGACCCGCAAGTGCCTCGGCGCCGGCAATCTTTCCCACTGCTTCGTCTGGGGGTGGGCATTTATCAAAGCCGAAGATCGGAACAGACTGTCCGTTGATACTGACGCGGTATCCAGGTGCCATGACCAAAGTTGCGTGTTGATTGTGAGCAAACCCCGAAAGTGCAAGCGCCTTGCTGCCGACCGCTGCCATGAAGTCACATCCTGTCAGCAGCAAGGCGCAGGCGGAGCTCTGCGCAGCAGTTTTTACTATTCTAATTAGCACCTATCGTCCTTCTAAAAGCTTTTGGTCAATCGCTATGGAGGCGCTTAGGAGTGCATAGTGCTGGCGCTGTACGTTGACCCAAGCCACTAGGGCCGTAAGCATCCAATTGTTCATGCTGGGTGCTTTAAGGGTGCCCACTGAGATTGTCTCGACGCCCTTACGGATTTTGTCTCGTACATTGGGCGGGAAACGCACGATGAATCTTCTTTCTTCCTTGCACGTATCGAGAGTGAAGTCTGGAACCACAGCTAAAACATTTTTGGCCATTTCCTCGCCCAGGTGAGCTTTCAGAATCCTCACCTCAGACAAAGAACGTACTTGCCCGTCCAGTGAATCCAGAATTGCCGCTACGACTTCGGAATTGATGCTTCGGCCTTGGTGGGTGCCGATACCTGATATTTCCTCAAAAAGCTCGACATACCCGCGAATGACAAACTTGTCTGCGCTTCTACTATCCCCTTTGATCCTGCGAACTGGAGGCACCCGGCCTGCTGCTACAGCTGCACGGGTGAAAGCTGCAATAGCCAATGGGTTGGTCAACTGTTTCATAAATAATTCCTTTTGCAGGGCGTCAGCGGTCGCACTGCACGCTTTTGTCACGATAGGCTGCCCAGCTGTCTTCGAAGCCGGTGTGGTGATCTGCATTCACGAAAACGTTTTCACCACAATCGGGCTGAACTTTGAGCATGTAGGACTTGGCAACGTCAGGCGGCACCACGTTGTCGTTCATGCCTATAAAGTGGCGTTGAGGCACCTTGGCCAACTGGTCGGCGAAGTCCACAGGGTTAAGAGAGCCGGTCAGTGGGGCAATGTGTTTCAGTTCTGTCCAGGCAGTAGGGTCTACGTTGCCAGCGATGGTCTGGACCTGTTTGACATCGGTCCGAGCCGCCGCGAGCAGAAGCGCAACCGCCCCACCCCCTGAGTATCCAACCAACTCGAATTCTTGAACCCCATATTGGGATTTGAGGGTGTCCAGCACTTCACTCTCAGCCTGAATCACATCCGTGCTGAATCGGGCTGTAGTCCATACGCTCTGTGTGCAATTCGCCCCCAGGACGAATTGGCAAGGCCGAGCTAAGTACACGGATGGTTGCGGGTCGCGGACTGCAAGCCCCGGAGCCATACTCTTGATTGGTGTAGGGTCATTGCTGATCGTATGACTGGTGATCCAGGCTCGACCATCGCCTTCGATATACACCCGCAAAACCTTGCCCTGCACCGTGGTGGGTTGGAGCGTCTGGATAGTGAATATTGACGTTTTTACCGCAACGGGTTTTAACTGGCTGCCTTGGCTGGCGCTGTTCAGGTCCAGTGGCTTCATGGCGCAACCCGAAGCCAACACCGCAGCACTCAGTGCGCAGACTTGGCCGAGGCGCCGTCGAAGTTGAATCATCGTGTGTGTCCTTGTTCTGGGTGCCGGCGTGGTAGCAGGCCCAGGTTTTGATTCTGATTTGGTTTGTCTGCGTGGATGATAACGGTCTGGCCCTTTATATCCACCGAACTCATAGCACTTCATTATCTGAGGTGGCGGAAACAAAAAACCCGCCATAGGCGGGTTTGTGTTCTAGCAGGGTGGTCTGATTTTAAAAATCATAACGACCTGTTATCGAGAACGTATCGGCATTGAAATCAGCTTTATGCGTGTAGTCATAAGACGCGCCCACGGTGTACTGCCCTTGGGTCCACTCCAGGCCAACGCCAGCTTCGTAAGTCCATTTTGTGGCCGGGGCACCAGTGGTAGCGAAGGTGTTGCCTCCGAGCATGAACGACGATGTGGTGTTCGCATTGTCTTGGGCGAAATCGTGGAAGGCCATCAGGCGAGCATTCGGCTTGAAGTCACCGTAGTTACCTTGCAGCTTGAAGCCACCACCAACGTCGAACACTTCCAGCGACTGGCTACCGGCGTGCAGCGATGCGTCTGTGCCTTTCTCAGAGAAGCTGTCGATCTTGACCTTCGAGTAGCGGGAGGCAAGCGTCGGGATCAAGTCCAGGTTCTCATTCAACGGGAACTTGTAACCTGCGCTCAGATCAGCAGACAGAACGGTCGAATCGTAGTCGCCTTTGGCACGCTCTCCAGCCACATATCGCTTGGATTCGTTGTCACCTTTACCGAACGACAGGCTACCCAGTACTGACAGCGGGCCTTGCTCCCAAGAGCCGTAGGCGCTCAGCAGGTTTGTGTTCACCTCGGTGTCGTTACCGTTGTTGCTGGAAACATTGGTGTGAACGTGGCTGAACGCAAGGCCCAGAGTAGTTTCATCGTTCAGCTTGCCATCGGCGCCGATGATCAGGCCGTTGGAGTTGGCGCCGTAGCCAGAGATTCCGCCGCGAGAACCTTGGTCGCTGTTGCCGTGCAGTACTTTTACCCATGCGCCGGTATCTACCAGTGCATCACCGGAGTTGGCACCCACTGCCGCAGTGCGACTGCCGATAGCAGAGTTTGTCAGGCCAGTTGCGGACAGCGAAGCGCTCTGAGCTGCACGGTTGGTTTCTGGCTGGAGAGAGGAAGCAAGACGGCGAAGCGTATCGCCATTCGCATTGATGAAAGTCTGGTACAGGTTGCTGTTGGGTGGCAGCTTCGACAGCACGTTGTCGATGAATGCCTTGGAAGCAGCGAGACCGTTACGGTCTACACCGATGGCGCTCAGCCCATTACCAGCTTCCTCACCAGTCGCGAGGCCGATGTTTGCGGTCAGGTCGGTGCTGCTCCAGGTAACATCTGTCACGGACAGTAGCGGAGTCAGGCTTTTCACTTGAGCCCCAAGGTTTTCCAGTTCGCCGGCAGAAATTAGAACGTACTTGGTGGTAGCTTTGTTGAAAGCACCGGGATTGGTAGTTACACCAACAACTGAGCCCTGCTCCAGAGTCAGCTTGCCACCTACCGATACGATTGCTTTGCTCGGATCAGTGCTGTCGTTCACGAACAGGCTCACACCGGCATTATTGCGAACGAACATTTTGCCAGTCACGTTGGTGACTTCCGCGACGTACAGGTTGCCAGTCACTACGTCGAGCGAGTCGGCTTCAATCAGGTTGGAGGAAATGGACACGTCGCCGTTGACGAACGCGTTACGAATGCCTTCGATGTTGCCAACGATGCTGCCGCCATTCAGGTACAGATGGCTCTGGCCGTTGCCGTCGATAGCCGCGTCACCGCCGCTAATCAAGCCGTTGTTTTGGGTGATGCGGTAGAAGTTGTCTACGTTGCTGGTTTCACCGTTGCCGGTATTAAGCAAGTCATTGGTGATCTTGATGCCGACGCCTTCTGCAACGATATTGCCTTCGTTGATGATGCCGTTCTTCATCAGGTATTGACCGTCCTGTCCGGTGCTGCTCGACGGCCCGTTGTTCAGGACAGTGTTACCGAACGATTCGCGTACCTCGATACCGATAGAGTCCTTGCCGGTGGCTTGGATGGTGCCGGTGTTCAGGATGCGGTTGTAGTCAGTGCGATCCATGCGCAGTCCAACTGCGTTTTGGCCGCTGGCGTTGATTACACCCCTGTTTTCAACGTCTTGGTCGAAGTTGACCATGCTCAACTCAATACCGCGAGCGTCCTTTCCAGTCGCGTTGATGACCCCAGCGTTCACAACGTCGCGTTCGATGCGTGCGTATTTGAACGTGTCGCTAGCTACTGCGTCTTGACCATCTACCTTGATACCGGCTATGCCGTCTGCTGCAACGCTGATTACGCCGTTGTTAATCAGATCGCCGTACAAGCTGACGTGCTGGAGCACGATGCCACCTTGAACGTCAGTCGGTGCAACGCCGGAGTTGTCCCCGACCATGATGTTGCCGTTGTTGACCACGTTCCCGATGGCGTCATCTACCACTCCCGACTGACCAATTACTGTGTCAGAAATGTTGATGCCCATGGCGTTGTAACCATTGGCGTGGATGTTTCCGTTGTTAACGAAGCTGCCGCCGATGTTGCCGTCTGCTGAGTCGTTATCAATGGTGATGCCAGTAACGGAGTCACCATTGATGGCGAAATTGGAGTTGCTGACAAAATCCCCGGCCACTTGTGGACCATCGGCTTTCACGCCGCCTTGGCCATCAGCTCGCACGCCGTTATTGGTCAGGGTGATGCTGTCGTAGGAGCCGGTAGCGATTTCAGTGCGGTTCTGACCGCTTACATCGAAGTCAGTAGCTTGTGCGGTTTGTACCGTTGCTGCGATTGCGATAGCCAGGAAAGTCTTACTGCCGAAATTAGCCACGTTCTAATGTCCTTATGTTTTTGTCTGATTTCGCCCTGCATCTGGTGGTATGTGCTGGGCGTATTGCTTTGTTGGGGGGATAATAACGACCGTGTGTCTGGAATCCACAGAACTCGCTACTATTTTTGAATTTTTTCTATATAAGGTGCCCGGACTGACGATTTAGGCCTGTGTAACGATTGCGGCCCCTGAATCAGCAAGCTTGCGATTTGCCACTGCCTGTATTCATGGGCGTCTGTTTTTTGGCGTTGTAATCTTGGCATGGTGCTGCCAAAATGGTGGCACTTCTCGATTCCCATGATGGGCATTGAGATTAAAACTAAAAAGTCACTCCTTGATGCCTTCGGGCACGTGGGAATGACAGAAGACAGATCAAGCGACAATGGTGTGATCACAGTGCATCGCGAGTTTGCATCGCCTGCCTAGTGGCCATCGTCGTATTGAAACCAAGGGGATTTTGGTAATGCAACAATGTGCGCGTGCGCGAAGGACACAGTATTCTCCGTCCGAAGATAGTGTGATGGTCGCTCGGGAGCTTGAGGTTGCTAACCGTATTCGTGGCGGAAGTGAGATTTTCTCGATTCGTCAGATGGCTAGCATTCACCAGATGAGCATCCCCTTCCTGCGAGAGTTCGCAGACACACACGGGATCATTTTTGCAGGAGCTGACGGCAACCGTACCAAACGTTTGTCCAGCGCTACGATCAACCGCGAGCGTGTTCACACTTCCGCAATCCTTGCACGTTCAGTATCCCGCAAGCCGGTGGCCTCACTGGATTGCGAAAAGATCACACCCGAGTTGCGTGAGCGCGCTCGGCGCCGGGATCAGGAGTCAGTGAACGGCTTCGTCGAATACCTCCGCGAGTTGTCACTGACCCACACCCGCGAAGAAGCGGCCAAGCAGGCCGGTATCTCGCCCACCTTTATGCGCACCATGGCCTATGACCAGAACTTGGTCTTCCTCGGCGAAAGCACCTCCGTGACCCGCTCTGTCACCCCCGCAGAGATTAGAAAGCTCCAGGGCAGCCTGTTCCGACCAAGCAATAAAGTGAAGTCCGCCACATCGCGGCTGCTCCGTCAGTACGTGATGGATGACTCTGTAGACGAGTTCTAAGCTTTGATTGAAGCGGTAAGGTGCCGGTTTGCCGTCTGCGTTTAATCGTCACCACCGCTTTGTCGCTTCACCCTTCCCCGCAGTGCCTTTGCCAAAAAGTGTTCTGGCAGTTTACGGAGTAGCCTCGATCTGCTTTGGCTCTCCGTGTACACCATCAGCGCCAGCCTTCTCAGTATCGTCGCCCAGTCTCTCCAGAGCTTCAATGAACCGCTTTTTCCGGTTTTTGGTCCGGGCGGTGCCCAAGCCTTTATATGCCTCGAAAAGATTGATCGCATCGCGAGGAATGATCATAGCGATGAAGGTTTTGAGAATAAGTCGTGGGGTAGCGTTCTTCCCGCTGCCCCCGAACAGGATGGTTTCCCTGTCGAACTGGTGGATGATGCCGTTGAAGGAGGCCCCGGTTGTGGCGAAGACGGTCAACTCGATTCGTTTTTCCTGGCAATGCTCTAGGAATCGATTCTGTTCGCGCACAGTACGGTCTACGACTGTTTCCAACGCATAGTTGAATCTCGGGTTCCGTCGATTCTGCTTTTTAGGCACCGGCTGGTCGGGCATTAACTCACCATTTTTCCCTGTGTTATCCCTGCTAAGCCGGATGAAGAACCGTTACTTGGCTTCTGGCAATTCAGTCCATGAGGTAGTGGAGCGTTTAGTTGGATATTGGCAACGGGAGAGCTGACCAAGGTTCTGATGTTCAGAACCAAATCGGACGGTGCCATTCCCTGATTTTCGATTGATCCGGTCGAGCGCGAGCATCAATTCCTTACTGCGTGGTGTCGGTTCGGGTGCAAACAAATCCGGGGTGTAGTTCGA
Organism: Pseudomonas sp. FSL R10-0399; assembly: GCF_009600165.1. NCBI lineage: Bacteria > Pseudomonadati > Pseudomonadota > Gammaproteobacteria > Pseudomonadales > Pseudomonadaceae > Pseudomonas > Pseudomonas sp. FSL R10-0399. Next base: position 49,138 of record NZ_WIWK01000030.1, on the reverse strand, counting down.
CTCGGTTACTGTTTCGAGGATCACCACCCCAGCTCGAATCCACGACCCATGATCCGTAAAGCACAGCTTTAATGCTTCCAATGCGGCGCTGATTAGAACACGGGTATCGCTAGTCGGAATGATGAGTGCGATTGTCGCTGATTTCCCCTGTACTGTCACCGCGGAACTACGGCATGGCATCAGGAAAACTCGCACTGTAGTGGCCATTAGCCGTTGCGCCCTAAGCTTACCCCCAATAAGTGAAGAAAAGGTTGTTAAATACTTAGCAATTTCGCCAAAGCTATCAATCGGGCCGGGGAAGGTACGAGTGCAACTCATTGATTTTTGTGGGCTGCCATCATCATCAGGGCCGATGCACAACTCCCAATTCAACTCCCGTATCGTCCGGGCCAGCCCGATGCCGTGGAGCTTGCGCATACGTCTTGGGTCTGCCTCAGAAAGTTGAAGCGCGGTAGTTATGCCGTGGCTTTTGAGGTGATCAGTCAGCCGCCTACCAATCCCCCATACCTCACTCACATCGGCCACGGCCATCAGCTTCCGCATGCGCTCGTAGTCGGTTATGGCCACCACTGACCCCGTTTGCCGCTTCCACTTCTTGCTTGCCCAGTTGGCCAGCTTAGCAGTGGTGAAGTTGTGGGATATGCCTACGCCAATTGGTATGCCTACTGTTTTCAGTACGTGCTGGCGGATTCGATGCCCAATCTCCCCCAGGTCGCCTCTCATTCCGCTTAGTAGCAACCAGGACTCATCGACGGAATACGGAGATATTTGAACGACCAAACTTCGTAGAGATAGCATGAATCTTCGGTGAACGTCGGCGTACAGGTCGTGATTTGAAGATTTTAAGATAAGTCCTTGCCGGCGTACCAAATCATCAAGCTCCCAGCGGGGCTGGCTCATTTTTACACCAAGAGCTTTCGCTTCATCCGAGCGTGCGACTACGCTGGTATCCCCGTTAGACAATACACAGACAGGACGACCTTGCAGGCGGGGTTCGAACAACCTATGGCACGACACATAAAAGCAGTGACCATCAGCTAGCCCAATGATTTCATTGGACTTCTGCGCATGCTGTGCAAATTCCAAGTTACCACTCCCCAAATTTCAACCTGTTCGTCCTCACCAATCAGGATCGGCGCCATTGCTTGGTTTTCTGGAATCAACGCGTGCTGTCCCCCGGCCCTTCCCAAGCGCTTCACCGTGAAATCGCCGGCCACCACCGCAACTACAACATCGCCGTGTACAGGGTCGAGGCTTTTGTCCACCACCAACACATCGCCGTCGCGAATCAGTGGGTACATCGAGTCCCCGCGAGCGCGCACAAGGAACGTCGAGTAAGCACCTACGCTCACCAACTCATCGAGGGAAAGCGGGGCCTCTTCAAAATCTACCCCTGGAAGCGGCCAACCACAGGCGACCTCGGCAAAAAACCGTAGGGGTATAGGGTGGTCGTTTAAACCGAGTCGCCGTACCACATTGAACATATCGGTCTCGCATATACTGGCTAAGTATCCAGTATATGCAGATTCTTGGCTGGCCGTCATATACGGCGATGGAATGCACGGATTTGATACGCGGGGCGGCTATGGATGCACATTTACGAGAATCGCGCAGCCCAAAAAAAGGGCTCTGCTTGAGCCCTTTTTGCGAGTTTGGAAGGTTCACACAATGACCCAGTTCTGAAAAGCATGGCCACCTCTTCAAGGTCCAGCCAGTTTCAGTTCGGGGCTTTCATTTGCTCTGGGGTAATGGATAAGCGGAACACTTTCACTTGGGAGTAGGTTTGGTCGTTCAGGCGTCCGATTTCTGGGATTGTGCTCATGCGCAGCGCAGCTTTAACAGCGCCATTGTCGAACTCGATCTGGCCGCTGGTGCTGGCTACCTGAACATCTGTAAGTCGCCCTGCTCGATCTACAGCGAGCTGGAGCACCACAACATCATCGTCATCCAGACTTTCGGCGCCTGACCGGGTAGGTGCTATTTCAAAGAACGGTTGCATGCGTTTGCGCACTAGGCCATCGAAGCGCTCATTGACCCCGTTGGGAAGCGGGTGCTGTTCCTTCTTCGCAAGCTGGGCATTCTGCAATGCTTGCTGTTTGACGGCCTCGGAACCGCTCGGTGTTGATTTCGATCCCTTTTTGCTGTCTATCTGAGACTGACGAAGCACTGCGTTTTCAGCCTGCAACGCTTGGACTGTACGGGCGAGCTTTGCCAACTCGGCGCTCAGAATCTGGATGGCCCGATCCTGGGCTCCATCAACCCGTTGAGTGGTGGCTTGGAACGCTTCCAAGCCTTCGATCTTGTTCGCCGACTCAACGAAACCAACGGAGTTGAAAGCTGTGAACGCATGTCCGCCAATGGAGATAACCAGAGCGAGGCTAGCAGCCGCTGATGGAAACCACTGCGCTTTGAAGAATGACTTTACCTTGGCCTTCGTTTCCAAGGTCTGTTGCTGTTCCATAACTCAACTTCTCTATGGGTCTGCCGGTGGTGCGTCCAGTCTTTACAAACAGCTCAGCGCCAGCAACTCAACCCGTTGCTTTTACTCGATGCGTGCGAGGTGCCAAGTAAGTGCACCGACCGCAGTGGCAACGAACTGTGCGTTTTTGGACACTGTGAGGAACCGTACCCGAGAGATTTCCCATGAGCACTTCGCAAAAAACAGATCAATCCAAGAAACTATCTATTGCCGTTGCGCAAGCCAAGCCGATGTTGGCGGCGGTGATGGGGGCCGTCATTGGTTGTGGCGCCAGCCTGCACATTTATTACACGCTACTTGGCGGCGCAGAACAGAATCGGCGGCTAGCCCAAGTAGAGTCCACCGTTGAGCACAACCGGATGGTAAGTGAAGAAGCGCTGGACTTGTTGAAGCAGATGCGAGCTGAGGTTTCCGAACACACAGCCCAGGGCGATGCCCCTCTTTCGAGGAAGCCGACTCAACGTGAGCTGTCAGATGCCTTGGATGGGCTGTTCGAGAAACTGCCGGATGCAACTGAACTGGACATATCTCCGGTCTCTACGGTATCAGAATCAGTTCCGGCACCCAGCGAGCCCGCAAGCGCAGAGCCACAAGCGCTAGAGAATACCAGTGGTCAAGCATTGAGTAGTGATGGAAAGGCAGCCGCTTCGAGCGAAGCGGCAAAGAATTAAGGCAATCCTGAAAGACAAATGGGGCCAAAATTGGCCCCACGCTCCCCATCACATCAAGTCCGGTGCAAGTGGCTACCGAACTCCCCTTCTGTCACAGCGCAAATCCTTTGCCTCTCGTAAGCCTCAGCTTATCTCTTCCTATGCTGGTCACTGTGTGCCAGTCCTTTGGCGAAAGAGGTCATCTTTCGCTAAAGTTATAATAGCAAAGTGACAGTTCGTTTCCTACCCGACCACAAACACTGATGCTAAGGAATCTCCGAACAAGTCCCGGATATGCGAAAATCGCCCGACCACCTGATCCGAGCCTCCCATGAGCCAGATGAGCTTTTCCGACTTCGAGTACGCCGGCAAGCGCAAGCAAACCCGCCGCGAACGCTTCCTTGCCGAGATGGATCAGGTCGTGCCCTGGGCAGGTCTGCTCGGCCTGATCGAGCCGTTCTACCCCAAGGCCGGTGGCGGTCGAAAACCTTACCCACTGGAAACCATGCTGCGCATTCACCTGCTGCAGAACTGGTTCTCCCTCAGCGATCCAGCCATGGAAGAAGCGCTCTACGAAATCACCCCCATGCGCCAGTTTGCACGCCTGACGTTGAGTGCGCCGATACCGGAAGACACCACGATCATGAACTTCCGGCACCTGCTGGAGAAACATCAACTGGCTCCTGCAATCCTCGCGGTCATCAACGGTTATTTGCAGGACAAAGGCTTGTCACTGCGCCAGGGCACCATCGTCGACGCGACCATTATTCATGCCCCAAGCTCGACCAAGAACAAAGACGGCGAGCGCGATCCCGAGATGCATCAGACCAAGAAGGGTAACCAGTATTTCTTCGGTATGAAGGCCCACATCGGCGCTGACGTTGAGTCTGGACTGGTTCATCACGTCCATGGCACCGCTGCCAATGTGGCCGATGTCACCCAAGTCGCTGAACTGCTCCACGGGGACGAAAACGCGGTCTATGCGGACGCAGGTTACACCGGTGTCGAGAAGCGTGAAGAGCACGAAAATCGTGACGTGATCTGGCAAATCGCGGCTCGGCGCAGCACGTATTCCAAGCTGAACAAACGCAGCCTGTTGTACAAAGCCAAGCGCAAGATCGAGTACTGCAAAGCGCAGACACGCGCCAAGGTTGAGCATCCGTTTCGGGTTATCAAGCGCCAGTTTGGTTACGTGAAAGTACGCTTTCGTGGGCTGATGAAAAACACGGCCCAACTGACCACGCTGTTCGCCCTGTCGAACCTGTGGATGGCTCGAAAACGACTGATGGGTTTGGGTGAGTTGCGCACTTAACACGGAGAACCGGGCGGAAAACGCTCCGCTGCACACTGTATTAGGCCGTTTTCAGGGAATAGCGCTGATTGCCTGGTGAATTACGGCCTGCCATCGCTGCGCGGCAAGTTGATCGGAGCATCCCTAAGGATCGACTAAAGCATTAGTCGCCAATTAGACATAGCTGGCATTTATTTCGTAAAGACAACCCGCTTATTCAGAGTTGTTAATCGCCCATAATCCCTCGCGTTATTGGTGGGAATCAGGTCCTAACGGTATGGCAAGCAATAGTAGTTTCGAAATTACTGGGCTCAAGATTGGAAGTTCAATTGGCTGTCCATCGTAGGCCCAGGATTTGTAACAAGAGTGATGAAATACCCCATTTGGTACGCAATCTGTATTCCCCAGCCACATCCGCGCACGGTAGTCAATCACCCGCCCATCCTCCAATTCAAGCCAAAGGTGAGTTGGTGTGCAGCGATGGCCATCTTCTGATTTTATCCTTCCAATCATGCAAGTGTGCTCAATGCCGGCATGAGTAAGCGCTGTATGAGCCAGTCGTGCAAACCCGTCACATTCGACCGGGGCATCGATGTATGGCGCCAGCAGCTGATGTAGTTCAGTGTCGAGCATATGTCCGCCCTCAAGCTTGATCAGGGACCACACCGCTCAGGTGCAAGTCGTAAACACGGCGAGTAGCGGGTTTCCAGCAATCCGGGGCGAAAGTAAACACAGTGGCCAGATAGAGGTAGGGATCGGCACCGGGGCGCACACGCAGCTCACTCGCTACTTTCGCCCATTCCTGATTCCCGTATTGGGCATTGACGATGGGCTCAACAACAGACGCGAAGCGGTCTGCATCCTCAGCGTCGATAACTTTTAGCATTATGTTCCGGTTAGCCTCGACACGCGCCTTTGGGTACTCAGTGTTGAAGTAGCGTTTAGCAAACTTGAAGCACTTCACAGCCGGCAATACTGCGAGCGGGATGCTAAGCCACAACGGCATGAAGGTGTACAGGACAACTCCCACCGCTGCCGCACCGGCGCTGGCCATCAGGGCCGAAAAGATTATCGAGTTCGTTGCATGCACTGCGTTGCTGGCCAATGCTGGGCCTGCGCTCTCTGATCGAATGCTGAGGGAGAAAGCCAGGGGGGCAAAGGTGGGAACTCTCGACTGAGTTGCGTCCATTTGAATGTCCTATCAAAAGGCTAAATACCGGGGTTGTGATATGAGGATAACCGTCCTCCGCGCTCACTACACACCCCACCTCAGATTATTGGGTGTGGCCATTTTGCATGCTTCCCCCGATGACACCGTATCCCAGCCATTAGCCTGAACGCATCAAAACAGGCGAGCACAAAATGAACGACACCAATCTCCCAGCGTGGACAGCTAAGTACGCTAATGGCGAGCGTATGAGTAATGCTCAGGCCTATGCCGAGTACGCCTCGTATTTTTGTGTTGACGGTACAGCAGATAGCGAACCGGGCATTGAGGAACGATTGGCGCCGGCATCGCCGCTACTGCGTCCCTACGCGAGCAGAACTGGGACGAAGACTACGTTGGCCAACATGCGCAAGATGGGTTGGTCAATATTGGTTTCTGCTGCTGGCGTTCTCAGAACTGAGCACTTTGAGCGATGGGCCTTAGACAATGGCGCATGGTCAGCGTATCAACAAGGCAAAAGCTTCGATGAGGATGCTTTCTCGCGAGCGATCGACAAGGTTGGTGAAGGCGCTGACTGGGTTGTCTTGCCAGACATTGTGGCTGGGGGCATGGCCAGCCTAGACCTCTCGCTAAAATGGCTCCACAGGCTGCGTGGGATGCCAGAACAGCAGCTAATTGCAGTTCAGGACGGTATGTGTGTCGATGACGTGCGTGATTATCTTGGCCCAATGGTGGGTTTGTTCATAGGAGGCTCCACTCCGTGGAAGCTGGCAACGCTTGATGCGTGGTCCGCGCTGGCAAGGCGCAAAGGCTGCTATTTGCATGTTGGCAGAGTTAATAGCCTCAAGCGAATCAACGCCTGTGCGCAGGTGGGAGCGAACTCCTTCGACGGCACGTCGATTATTGCCTTCCCGGACAGCATCAACATGCTGACCCGTGGGGTAATCTCCAGTCAGCAGCAGCAGAGCCTTTTCAATCCTCGAACTAAGGAATTGAGCGAGGTCGATTACGACTGTGGCTGGCAGATGTAGCGCAAACAGCAAGCCTGCGAGGCGCGATACACTTGCTATCATTCTAGGGATGGTCAGCGCTGCACCTGATCGACTACTGGTAGCAAAATTTGCTGACGGATAATGAAATGTGTAGCCATTACGAAGCCCCTACCCCCGCGCAAGTCGCCGCTGAATTTGGCGTTAAACCTTACGATCAAGGAAAACTCGACCTTTGGCCTACCTATTTTGGTCCGTTCATCCGCAGGCCGGAAAACGCGGAAGCCCAGGATGAACCCGGTCCAACGCTGGAGTGCATGACAGGTTCTTTCGGACTTATCCCAGGCTGGGCCAAAGACACGAAAATTGCCCGCAGAACTTTTAACTGTCGATCAGAAACCGCTGCTGAAAAGCCATCATTCCGTAATGCCTGGAAACGGTGTCAGCGTTGCATTCTGCCAGCCTCTGCATTCTACGAACCAGACTGGCGAACTGGCAAAGCAGTACCTACACGCATCTTCCGGGCCGATGGCCAGACGATGGGGATAGCGGCCCTATGGGATTGGTGGCGCAGTCCTGCTGGTGAAATTATTCACAGCTACTCGATCCTAACAATCAACGCGGGCAACCACGAATTAATGCGCAATTTTCACAAGCCAAACGACGAAAAGCGCATGGTAGTGGTGCTTCCTAAACGGCTGTACACCGACTGGCTGGATGCTCCTGCCAGCGAGGCTATGGATTTCATGCGCCAGTTCCCTGCTGATCGACTGGCGACCAGCTAGACCCGTTCTGGCATGCAAATGAAACCAAGACACCTCTCGACTATTTCGATGGCCATACATCACGTCGAACTGCAAGTTCAGCCACTCACGGAGAAACCTGGGCATCTTTCCAACGGATTGAACTGGCTAGAAACCCTCATGAGACACTACCGTTACGGGCGCACCAAATAGGACGTTGGTAGCTCCGGTTATCTAGTCGCCCAACTGTGGGCCACGCAGGATCTTAAGTGACAGGCTCAACGAGCCTAGGGCTGGTCTCTTCCCGTACATCGGGGTGTTGATGTGTATACCTGGAGCACGGTCTGAAATCCTGTTGATCCCAACTGTCATGTCCGCCATGGGCAATTGCGACAGAGTTTATTTACTTCCGACAGACTTCATTTCGTGGCAGCACACCTGAATTCACAGAGTTACAACTTTCGTTCCGTTGCGCTGCATACGTGCCCACCAATGCGAGGCTACCAAATCGCAAAACTGTCGCAACACGTCAAAGAGCCGCTGGAGCGGCAAGCTCTAGAGAATTAAAACCGTCGCAACGAACGTAGATTGCGTGAGGGGGGCTTTCCTAGCCGAGAGACGGCGTGGCCACCAAATCAGTCATCATCGTCGAAGCTGTCGATCACAGACACCCATTCATCTACAACGGGTTTAATGCGCGCCCATTCGGCCTCCCTCTTTGATTCCCTCTCTGATAACGCCTCGAACACTGCCGTGGGCCATGTCATGAATGTTACATCCCGCATTGCATTGTTGAATGCGTATATACCGGCGCAGGTATCACGGTTGCCGCCTCCAGGGTAAAGGGAATGGCGGAAACGGTCCCGAAGCTCGATCACTTCCTTGACCCGCACTTGGGCAATGATCGCCAAAACAATCATCACTCCTTGCGTAAGGGCGCTTACATTTTTGCAGGCACGACGCAGGTAAGCAGGCCGCCGGCTCTCGGACGTGGCTATCAGCTCCTGGATGACATCTGCATGATATTTTTCAAAATCGTTGTTGCCCTGAATCGAGTTGGACTCGTAGCTCTCGCGCACGGCTTCCAGGTCGAATGACTTCTTAAGCCAAGCGGCCAAGGACAATGCGTCTTGCCAGGCAAATTGCTCATACTTATGCATATGCGCGTCGCGCAGATCCGTTTTTTGCCGACCCATAGCCCTAGCCACCTCAGATCCCACTCGATGATTTTGTGGCAACCATTTCACCACAATTGCGCAGTGCATTCTCAACAAGTGCCGGTATAACGCCGGAACATAAAACTGACGCAGATGGGCCGGACAGCTTTTATTCTTTTGCGACAGTTTTAATTCTCCAAAAGCACACCCTCACCCTTGGCGAAGCGGTCAGAACGAATCTAAAAGATACCATCATAAGGCATTTTCCCTATTTATAATGGCATCCCTCCCGTAAGAATCGCGTCGTCCTTACTGACGCAAAAACAGACCTGAGCCAACCCAAACAAACTACAAAACTTGCATAGCCTGAACGACACTTTCAGAACCTGCAAAATCGATACTCCAGTGTTGACTTTGACATGACTGCAATTTTGGCCTGTACCGGCCTACCCCACTCAGAAGAATGCGTAGCTGTTATACCCCCACTGCAAATCTGACACACCTCAACTAGATGCAGATACCAACACCCAAACCAATAAACAAGCTTCTAGGCCGCATACCTAAAGCCAAACAAGTGATAACCAGGAAGAGAAAAAAGAGGCAAAAAAAAGAAAAAAACAACGGAAAAAATCCTAAGTGGCGAAGCGTCACAGGTAGAAATGAAGAAGAAAAAAACAGTGAAAAAAACAGCCACTGCGAAAAATCGACATTGCCCCAAAAGTAGCCAAAAAGCAGTTAATCACGGTCACTGTGCCCGAACCGATTAGGCTCGGGAGAAACACCGAGAAAGGCTTAAGTTTTACACGGTTTTTCAGGAAAAATGGGGTAGGGCTTAAAGGAGGCGAAAATCTTATGATGGTATCTATTATTTCAAAACGAAGCGATTACGTGCCGCCTACTGCTTTGAAAGATTAAAAACTGTCGCAGCGTAATAAAAACTGTCGCGCAGAATCCGCGATGGCGTTTTCAAACATGGCACCGCCGAAACGGTTTTACGCCCAGGACTCGACTGCGCCGGCCACTTTGGAGAGCCCACAACAACTATAGTTAATGGTGGTCTGGACGTTCAGCGGGTTAGCATAAGCGGGGATCAATTCATAAATTGGGGTACACGTTCAATGGAAGACAATGAATGGCGACTCGCAGTTCAACGTTCGGCGTTACCAAGCGCACTACATTTCTTGGTTTGTCCCCACTCGCCAGACAGCGGGGTTCTGCTCAATAGGTACGGTGAACCAGTGCTGACTGACTACAGAGAGGTTGACTGGAAGGGGTTGGCTACTGCTGCTCGCGCAGCAATCGAACAGACTGTGCCTAAGAGCATTGGCCTTTTCATCGCCGATGATGCAGTTGATGTGATGGATGTTATGCATGTTTCGACTGAGACAGGCGGGCCGTTTAATAATGAGCCGACTTTTGAAAGTCGTGTCAGATCAACCCTGTCGCAATTGTCCATGAAGGACATGAGAGCCGGGATTACCAGGATTTCAGACAGTGCTCCAGGTATTCACATCAACACCCCGATGGACGGGAAGAGACCGCCCCTCGGATCGTTGATTCTCTCACTCAAGTTCATACGTGGCACCCAGATGATTGACTACCTAACCAGCGCAACCATCGGCCTATTTGGGGCGCCCACACTGGTAGCGACTGTTGAGGGTTTAAAACACGTTCAAACCGTTGGGAAGATGCCGAGGTTTCTCCGTGAGTGGCTGAACTCACAGTTCGGCGTGGTGTATGGCACCGACTGCACAGTATTAGCTATCGAGCGCACGTTTTCTGTTTGAGCATGGCCATCGAAATAGTCATGAGGTGCCTTGGCTTCCCTTTCACGCCGTTACTCCGACAGTTTTTATCCTCCATGGCTACCCACATGTGCCCCGGCAAACTTCTGGGGCAGAGACTTGTGACAACCTTCATTCTTAGGAATCACCTCCAGGCGGAGGGGTGCGCTGCCGACAAAACCCTGCGACCTCTTTGCGCCATCTGAGAAGGCTGGGGTCGGATCATCGGTAGGTGTCGGCTTCCGAACGAATGTGATGAGAATCTGCACAGGGTTGGCTCGCATCGCAAATGCCTAATGTGTGAGGCTTCTTGGCGCTATCGGGCAACTCCGATTATCCAGAGCATAGACAGCGAGCACGATATGAAAATGAGCAAACAGCAAGTGCGTATGGAAATGAGACTTTCGGCCAAAGCTGCGTTCGGCGCCGTGAAGCAGTATTTCAGTGGCACGGGAGCAAAGGGTCGCACAGCCACATTCTTGAAAAAAGTTGGTGCCTCCTTTGTCTATCTAATTTCTGGATTCATCGCAATAACTTCATGGGCAATCGTTGGCGCGTTACTCATTGGCCCTGGGCACGAGGATGTTCTACGCAGTTTTCACGCTTGGATGATCGAGACGCCTGTTGACCAAGTTGTCGCAAGAGGTAATGCGTTAGTGAGCGAACATGCGGCACAGTACCTTGCGTCGGCGCTGCTGATCGCGGTCATGTGGAGACTGGGTGATGTGACACAATCGGCAATAGCAGAGGCGAAGCTACGCTACCGGGCAATAGTAGCTGAGCAAAGTGGAGATACCCCCCAGGTGACTACAAACAATTAAATCCGTTTCTGTCCCGCTCTTGGCACTAGTTCAGGCTTTGCAGGGCTGGCAGCTTGCGCTGCCAGCTACGGACGGACACGTTCGGACACGTTCGGAGACAGGCGAGACAGTTTTTATTGTTTTCCCGAAGCTGAAAACCAGTCCGCTGGTAGGCCGAGACAGACTTTAAGATCCAAATTAACTGGCTACAACGCCTAAGGGACGTGCGGCTGTGAGACAGACATTAATCTCTACTATCACTACGCCTGTGGTTTTAGAGAATTAAAACTGTCGCAGCCGACGAAAGCCTGTCGCGACTGGATACTCTGATCGTGCCATTCAGATGAGCATCGCCCCGATCTGCGCAGTAAAACCGCTTGTCCGCTTGCAGTGTGCGACAGTTTTTCGACTCAACGGCTCTAGGCCGGAGTCGCCAGAGATTCAGCCTGGGCAGTGACAGCTTATATTCTCCAAAACCAGTCCTTGAACTACGAAATAAAGTCTGTCAGGAATTAATGGATTCTGACGCAGGCTTGAGGTATTCCAGTGATGGACACGCGGCTGATCGACCCAACGCTTTGGGCACATTCAAAGCTGATAAGTTTGAGAGGTTTGGCCGCCAAAAACCTAGTGGCGATGGCGGAACTGATATGGACACGGTTTTAACCTAAGAATCAACAACTAGTCCTTCAACCGCCCCGGTCGCTAGACTATTAGTCGTCGGGCTCTGCGTAGGCTTCTGCCAGAAGGGCCTGGGCGTGACCTTCCAGGAAGTCGAAAACCTCTTCTTGGATAAACCCTTTGTATTGCTTCCGCCTACCATTTGATACGACCCCGTTCTGGTCTAAGCACTGCATAATCAGCTTGCTCAAGAGGCTACCGCGCACGTCATAGTTGTCATTAACCACCTTGAGCAACGTGTCGTATCGTTGCAGATACTCGGTTTCTTCCCTCAGTTCGATTTCCAATGCCCGCTTGGCCATTTCCAGCGTGAAGGCCACACATTCAGTCGCATCCCAGTAGCGATAGATGCTTGGGTCTCCGGTGAAGTTAAGCGACATGTTGTCGGCATCGATCCACCGAACGTCCCAGAATTGACGGGCAGGTTTCGAAAAGCTCTGTAGAGCTTCAAGATAGCGTTGCTCCTCTCGCTTCATGGCAACGGAGACTGGCAGTAATAAACCGTTCTCCAGCGCACCGCTGCAACACAATGCCTGATGTATTAAGAAGCGTGACAGTCGGCCATTCCCATCCATGAAGGGGTGCAAGAATACGAACCCGAATGAGGCAATGCCTGCGGCCACCAGCGGGTCAAGCTCCAACGGTGCACGATTTGCGAAGGCCATGAGTTCGAACATTAGTTCCCGGCAAAGGTCTGGTGGCGGGGGGATATAAGTGACCCCTGCCGCTCCGCGAAAGGAGTTGGTAAGATGGTTTTGTTCATGCCGGAAGGCCACCGCCCATTCAAGCGGTTGGGAAATTGCATTGTTTTGCAGAGAGACCAAGTAGTCTTCGGTAAGCGGCTGGCGGTCATGCGCCTGGCGCAACAACTGAACGAAACGCTCTGACTTCTGCTGGCTTGGTGCTTCCTTTTCAATCGCAAATGAGGAATCTGTCTCGCTCAGATAAGCCCAGTTGATAGCGCGATCCATCATTTCCTTAGGCAAGGAAGCAATGAACTCTTTCGAGCGCCCTAGAATGTCGTATTCAAGCAGGGCTTGGACCTCAGGCGTGCGCTCTACCGTCGCGCAATATTGGAGTGTCCCAAGCCCATTGAAGTCCACGCGCCAGCGGTTGTTTCGCACCGATGGACCAGTGATGTACCGCTCTGGATCAAAAAGGAGGACGCCGGGGCCCCGAGGCTTGTCGGCGTAGTCCAGTAAAGCGCCCGTGTAGAATTCCCAGAGGAAGCAGACTTTGCGCAGATAGCCACTGCTGGGAGAATGGGTTATGGCCTCGACAAGGAGTTGACCGTCAATGCGAGGCAGAGCCTGCGCCAAAATAGAGAGATTGACGCCTTCATGTTTGAGCGCAAAGATGATGTGGGCGAGAAAATCCCCAGCTTCCGGGGCAACCGTTTGCGGGACTGCAAGCGCGCCGTTGATCCGCTCAATGCGGGTTACAGGTTGAACGAGTGCGGGCTTCTTTACCTCGATAGCCTTCAGCCCCATCGCATCGATTAAATGGGCGTAACCCACCAGATTTCCCATTTTTCCCCCTGTAATTGGCTAGATTTTTATAACCGAGCCAAGATTATCTTAAAATACGCGCTAAACGCCCAGAAAATATTAACCGAAATGGCCGCGTAACCACTAATTTTGAGGTCTCTGATTTTCGGCGAGCGGGGCATCTGTCTAGTGGTCATCGTGTATTGTTCTGTTGGGCGTATTTCGGCCCCGGACTCACAACGGGGGAGCCCGAAGGTAGGCTCATCCGCGAAACGAGAGCTGGGGACGTGTTTTTATGGGCGGATTGAAGGACGCTAGGCAAGTCAAGGTGACATATGCGTCGTTGACGCAAGCCAGGAAAGCTACCCCACTGAGCTTCGGTAAACTGATAGTAGACAGTCCCGACTCACCAGCGATCACACACGAAGCGTTGTCGTAGTGACATTTTTATGTATGTTCAAAGGAAAATTATGAAGGCTTTAGGAAGAAACGAGCAATGCTGGTGCGAATCAGGAAAAAAATATAAAAATTGCCACCTAAATATTCAGAGCCTACCCTCGGTAAAGCCATACGTGGTAACTCAAGCACTTAGCTCACTCAATAGAACCAAGACATGCAGCGTCCCAGATTCTCTGCTCCACGAATGCTCTAGCAAGATTATCAAAGCGCACACCGTTTCCAAAAGCTCGTCATTGAAATTAATATCTCACGAAGGGCATGTCCTAAAATTATCTGTATGCTCAAAAAACGGTGCGCCACCAAAACTTCAAGCTGAGGAAGTTGGCATAAATAACGCTTCGACTTTTACTGGATTTTGCTCAACTCACGACAAAGAATTGTTTTCGCCTATTGAAAACGAACCCTTTAGACCTATTCCACTGCACTGCTTTCTTGTTACATATCGTGGAGTCTCAAAAGAGATAGCTGTCAAAAAAGATGTTTTGCCAATTTTTGAAATAATGAAAACTCTAGATAAGGGCAAAGACTTATTCCAACAAATAGAAATCCAAGCAGCTGCAAAGATGCTCATTGATGTAAACAACTTATCAGCCAACGATCTAAATTACATTAAAGTAAAGCTCGATAAAATGTTGCTATCTGAAAGTTACACTGAATTATGCTACGCAGTCTTCACACTTGAATCACCGCCACCAATAATGGGAAGCGCCATAGCTGGACCAAAGTTCGACTTCAACGGCAAAAAAGCTCAACACATATCAAGCATTGCTACAGACATGCCAGATTATATTTCCATCAATTCATTTGCTAGTGATGGCAAAGGGTATGTAGTTTTATCATGGCTGCCAGAGCACTCTGACACTTGCAAAAAACTAATCGACCAGTTTTTGAGTATGAAGCTAACAGCTGACACGCTAGGTGCATTTATGATCATCCTGATTGAGAATTTTTACATGTCGCCATTATGGTGGCAATCACTCGATAATGAAACTCAAAAACTTATAACAAAACTGTACTCTCAGGGTGTAGATTCACCCGCCGATTTTGGCTCCATCATACTTTCTCGCTCACTACACTTCCCATCAATTTCAAACATTACAATGTCTTACTTGTTGTGACATTCAATTGGCGGCCTCACTCTAATGCGGCGCAGGTGATCCACCTGACGCCGGGTTGAGGAATACTCATAGGACACAACACAGACGAAGTAAGAGCTTGCGCCCTCTCAGAGCTTCCCTTTAAGAACCAATTGGTCGCAAACATCAGCGCGGTATTGTCCTCGCGTGTCCAGGGGATACCGGTCGCTAAGATTTCTGCGCGCAAAATTGAATGCACTATTTATTCTTTTTATATTCTGGCTATCTCCCTCGTACAGCACCAGTAACGCCTTGAACCTATTAGCTTGTTCTGCTTTAGACACCAGCAATCCGTCGCTGTCTAGGCTTCCGGTGTAGCAAGCAAGAACTACCGATCCAAGTATGTTGTTTTTGGTAGCAACATACCCACCAAATTCGACTTTTTTTTCCACTTTGGTTGCCAGGCTAAGAGCTTTTTCTTTGTTGCTATCTTTTCTGCACTCGTCCGCCTCTGCTTCTGTGACATTCTTGCCGAGCCTAAAGTCAACAAACCCACCAATTTTATCTACCATGTAGTAGCACTTATTTTTATTGCCATACTCATAGTCAAACTTAGGTGGATCACGCCAAATTAATTTTTTCTCCTTATCCAATCTCTCAACTTGATCAACTGCCTTTTCGTCCCAGCACACTCCTGAGCCATCCGGCCCACCTGCTTCACTTCTCAACCTGCCTTGTTCGTCTTTCGTCCACACGCAGTCAATATCGAAACTGCTCAGATGTGTGATTGTGTAGGGTTTATTGAGATAGAGTATTTCATTGTTAGCGTTCTCAGAAAATGCAAACGCCGGTGTGATTATCAAAAAGGATAAAGCCGCCAAATAACTTTTCATCGAATTAGTCCGTGAGTTTAACTAATAATTTTATCAGCTCCAATCGGTGGGTGCCGCACCGTTACCAGTGAGGCAGATGGCAGATGGCAGATGGCAGATGGCAGCTATAATAATCATTGCGTGACCCCACAGCCAAAAACGAGCACAAGATTCAGGATCAGACGCCGGCCATTTCACTAACTTCGACTGCTCGCCAAATGGCCGCTCAATAATCGCCTCCCCTTCCACCTGCCGTAAATGGCTTCAACCTGACAGGCGAATCCATAACGTACGATTTCATCCGTTATCTCTATACGCCCCTAAGTGACTCATTTGCTTCAACAGCCTGCTGTACGTGCTCTTCCTGTTTACCCCAATTAAAGGTGGGTTCACCCTGATACACGGCACGTCCCCCTAGCAATATCTGGTACTGCCTTACCGTTGCCGTTTTGCTTACCTTGGTAATTTCTACCAGCTACCACCGAGCACATACCTACCGCGAATTGGCCGAGCGTGTGCGTGAGGTAGCACGAAAGTAGTGAAGAATTGGCGCTCCAGGCCGGGGGGTGCAGTAAGTGCAACACATGCGGTGGCGCCGCCACCCTCTACCGACATACAGTGGCTACATATTCATCGCACAAGGACGTGAACCTTCCCCAAGGTGTTAGCCCTCCCCCCCAGGAGGGCTTTTTTTTGCCAGAAATTCAACTGTCCTGAGCGAGAATGCCCAGCACCATCGTTATCCTTTTGGGTCTAGTCACCGAATCATGGATCATTCAATGCCGGGTATGCCGATACCTCCCCTCAAGCGCACTGGTACTCATCCTGAGCGCTGGAACTCACGACAACACCTTGCCCATTGGCTGAGTGCATTTCGCACCTACTTCCCGAGGAAGGCTTTCATTGCTGAACGGGTTGCAGCAAGACTGGCTGGTTGCGATTCGCATAAACAACTGAAAGAGCTGTTGCCGGCAAATCCTGTGCATGATGAGTGCATGGAGCGTACCGACATGCACTACGCAAAGCGCAGAATGGTGCAGTTCAAGGAGGACCGATTAATTTTGATTCTGGAGTTCGGGATTCTCCCAGATGCAGCTAACCAGTTTCTGACTTCTTGTCCTGTGGGATGTGGCCAGTTCGTAGTCGATGAAAAAAAGCTCTACTACTACGATGACCGTCTCAGCTACTACCCAGACGATCAGACACCGAGCCCCCATGTGGGAGGTGTGATAGACCAGCAGTACCAAGAAGCACTCAACCAACTCGTTTCCAATGTGGATACGTCAAATAGGCTCGGAATGTACCTTCATCCCTCGATGCTGGTGCATTTGTTCCACTTCCTGAAATGGGAAGTGACCTTTGATACAGACGGGCGCGACTCACTGGGACCATCCGTACCGGCCACTCGCGTTGGTTGGGTTGTTGATAGTGAGCTTGGAAAAATAGAGGTTTTCACGCAGCGCTTCACAGCTCCACCTAACTGGGCACGGGACGAAGTTTTCTGGCAGGTGCTTCGGGCCATCAAGAGCACCCGCGACCTTGCTTCCAAGCCCGTTGTAATCTTGAACAATCAACCGATGCAGTTGTTTCGAGGTGGCCACACTTTCACCTCAGTAGGGTGGCTTGTCATAGAGTCGAAGGTGATGCCCATGCTAGTCAATCATCAAGGCCACCCTCTCAGCTCCCTTTTGGTCGAGCTTGTGACGTTCGACCCTACGACCACTGCAATGCTTGCTGATGAAGGTAACGTTGCGCTCTCGGTTTTCTGGTCCCTGCTACGCGCCAGTGACAAATCAATACCTCAAGCGCCAACATTTCATGTGCTACCAGATGGCTGGATGATCCCTGCTACACAATGAACCAACCTATCGGACAAATAAAAAAGGCGCCTTGTAAGGCGCCTTTTTTTCCAATCGCTGATTACGTATACCTACTGCTGAATGAGTTGGAGCTTTCCGTCAGTCTCAGGCAACTCGCTGATGCTTGTTCCGGGATTCCCGTGCCTGCATTGCATCAACCGACAATATCGACTCAGGGATCAACAACAAGCGCTTCAAACCGATTGGTTCGCCGGTATCCGCGCACCATCCGTAGCTGTCATCCGCGATTGCTCCCAGGGCATTACTGATTTGCTTCAACATCAGGTTGTCCATGTCGATCAACCGTAGCGCCTTTGCTCGATCTTCCTCTGTACTGGCGGCGTCAGACGCGTCTGAGTAACGCTCGATCATGCAGAGCGACTGGTTAGCCGAGATGCGTTCACGCACGCTTCTGGCATTGCCCTGCAACAGCAGTTTGAAGTATTCCAGCTGGCCAGCGTTCATGTAGTCGTCGGCGCTCTGGGCCAGCAATTGTTCCTCGGTCATCTTGATGCCTCGTAGTTGCGGTGAACCCTCATGAAGGGTGATCGACAACTCAGGATAACGAGCTCGCTGGTGAAATCCCTCTCAACTCAGTGCAGATGCACCAACCACGCAGCAATCGACACGGAGGCGCTAAGGAAGCAGGCTGTCGGGTGCTACATGAACAGAGCGATCTGACAAACAAAAGGCGCCTTTTAAGGCGCCTTTTTTTTCTGATCGCTGATCATGTATGCCTACTGCTGATTAAACTGGACCTTGCCGTCAGAGTTAGACAAACCGTTGATGCTTATTACGGAATTCCCGACCCTAATAGGGATTCTGGGGCCAACAATAAGCGTTTCAAACCGATTGGCTGGCCGGTTTCAGCACACCAGCCGTAGCTGTCGTCTGCGATTGCACCCAGGGCATAACTAATTTGCTTCAACTTCTGGTTGTCCATGTCGATCAACCGTTGCACCTTGGCTCGATCTTGCACTGTGCTCGGGGTGTCGTGCTCCATCACGCCGTTCGACTGGTTGGCTGAGAGCCGTTCGCGCACGGTTGTGGCATTTCCCAGCAACAACTGTTTGAAGTATTCCAACTGGTCAGCGTTCATGTAGTCGTCGGCGGTCTGGGCCAGCAATTGTTCCTCTGTCATCTTGAAGTCTCGTAGTTGCGGTGGACCCTCATGAAGGGTGATCGACAACTCAGGATAACGACATAGCGGGTGAAATCCCTCTCAACTCAGTGCAGATGCACCAACCACGGAGCAGCGGCTATATTCCTTTGCTTGGCACTATCCAGATAACCAGCTTCCCCCGCCCACCGTAAAGAACACTACGACCCGAATTTTATTTGTCCCTCATTGCGGATTTTGGGAATTGGGCCGTTATCGTCTAGCTATCGAAACGGAGGTTCTATGGAAGCAGGCTTTGTGGTGGCGCCGGTTACGGCTGGGTTCGTTTACGGGGGATTGGCACCAGCCATCTTGGAAGACCTTGGCCACAGCTACCAGGCAGAGGCTGGAATTCAAGCCCGACACTGGGCAATGTGGGTATTTCCCAACGGCAGTAGCGTCCCCGTTCCGACCCAGATCGACTCAGCCCAGGTTCCGGCAGTCCGTGCTTGCCTTCTGTTAAAGCGTACCTTGCAGAAAGTGGCACGACTTGAAATGCGCAGAATGAGCGAGGCTGATAGATTCAATATCAACACTGCACTCAGCCAGTTGGATGAAATCAACACCATTGGCTTTGCATAGGAGGTTCCCAGTGCTCAAAGCCCTGACGCGTGACACTAGCAATAAACGCTTCATAGCCTACGTAACCCTTTTCTACATCATTGCCGTGACCGCAGGCGCATGGGTGCCAGTAACGAGCCCAGCCTTTGAATACGCTAAGTACATCAAGCTGCTTTTGGTCCCCCTTGCCCAAACCATTTTGATGCAAGGGGCACGCTACCGATGGCCAGACCATTATTTTCTGATCGGCATCGTGGCATGTGCTTTCTTCGCCGGCTTGATCCTTTCAACTTTCAGTTTCGGAATCTCTTAACACAAGACTTCCGAGACAAAACAGGTCATGCCTTACAGCTGGCCGTATGCGTACCCCAAAAGGAAGAGACTATGAACAAATCTGAGCTGATCGACGCAATCGCAGAGAAAGCTGACATTTCTAAGGCCGCAGCTGGCCGCGCACTTGAAGCAGTTACGGAGTCCATCACCGAAACTCTCAAGGCTGGCGAAACGCTGACTCTCGTTGGCTTCGGTAGTTTTCAGGTCAAAGACCGTGCTGCTCGCACTGGTCGTAACCCTCAGACCGGAAAAGAAATCACAATTTCTGCGGCAAAAAATCCTACCTTTAAAGCAGGTAAGACGCTGAAAGAGGCCTGTAATCCGTAATTGCACGTTCCAGTTTCTGTGGCTAAGAAAGTCCTGCATTAGCAGGACTTTTTTTATGGGCAGAATTTAGGTTTCGCCTAAACGTTTCAAAATTGTTCCCATATGTGCACTGATTTCAGCCCTTTCGGAACCTGCCGCCACAGGGAGCTCATAAGAACCCCGCAACTGATGGCGGGTTTTTTTGCGCCTGCTTCAAACAGGAACCAGTGCGGTTCAGGAAATATTTTTATGCCTGGGCATTAGTTCATAGCTCCTTTTGCCCACTACCCCCAAAATCAGGGGCTTCTGCCCCCCACTTATAAGTAGAGCAAACGGAGTTTCGAATGACCCATATCTACACCCGACAAGCGCAGTCGTTTCTTGTTCCAGATGACGGCCTTTACAAGCGCCCGCCTCCGCATCAGCTGATCCCCTACATGGTGAAAATGAGTGGGGCTATTCGCAGCACATCAATGCAGAACCGGACGGGCGCCATCAAGATGGTGCAGGCAAACATGAAAGAGGCGTGGGCAAGCATTCACCGCGCCATGCGGCCCTACTTCTTTAAGCCGATTGATGGGGTCATCGCCGAATACTTGGGCACCCCTATGCCCATCCCGGACCTGTCCGATAAACAGCACATTCACGTAGCGATGCACTTCTGCATCGACGTTCTTGTTGACCTCGACCGCTTGACCATTTTGGTGCAGTCCGACCCGGACGCAACGGACGGAGCGGAAACTATCTTTGCCTGCTGGAATGCCGTTTATCGAGCTACCGGCAGGGTTGATGGCCTTGAGAAGCGCATCAAGAGCGGGAAACAATTTGGAGGCGTATGACTGCCGCTGAAATCCCTGATCCGCAGGTTTCGAATCGAGAACTAGGAACGCTGGTTAACGTCATCCATCGCACCCCAGCTAGTCCGTGGGCTATCGCTTGTTTTCGCCGTGAGGATGGCACCACCTTTGAAGCTACTGGAGACTTTGGCCAGACTGTTCTGTACGAGGAATTCATTCTTTACGGCAAGCGTGTACCGGACATTGAGGGCGGTGATTTCGAGGTCAGCCAATTCACATCACGCCCGCCGCGTTCTCTAAAAGCCATTTCTGGGTATCTGTCAGCACTGACAGGTGCTAGCAGACCATCAACCGTTCAATTGGTAGAGCATTTCGGCGAGAACACTATCGAGGTGCTTGAGCGTTCACCAGACCTGATCGGTGATTCAGGTATCCCCGAGCGGGACATAGAACGAATCGTCACCGGCTGGAAAACCCTACGATCTGACCGTCTCGCGCTTTCAAAAATCGAGGTTAAAGGGATACCGATCTACAAGCTGTCCAAGCTTGAGCGCTACTACGGCAACGACGCAGACCTCAACCAAATCATCAAGTCTGACCCGTATGCCCTCTATATTTTCTTCGACGACCTGCCCTTCAACAAAGCAGTAGGGTTGGCAAACCAGCTCGGGGTAGGCAACCAGTCAGAAGCCGCCATTCGAGGCGCGGTAATTGCTGCACTACGCCGCGAGGCTTGGCTTGGTCACTCACTGATCGAGGGCAAGCAACTGGGAGTGCTGGTAATGAAGCTGCTCCGCATCAGCGTTGAAGCAGTACGCCCACTCCTGGCTCCAGCAGTGGCTGAGTTGCGCCGGCTGGGCCTGATACACGTAGAGGACCGCCGCGTTCAGCTCAAGCAGCTACACGACGCAGAACACCGGTTATTCAGCCAACTGCCCCGGTGGGTCAACATCGACATGGAAGAATTCCCTGACCTAGTACCCTCTGAGGAAATGGGGCTCAAGATGCTTAAGCCCATGAAGCTCAAACAGGGTCGCTCAAAAGCCTTGCTTACGGGCCTGTCAGCTTTATTGACTGAGCCTTTCGCAATAGTCGAATGCCAGACTTACAGCGACCAATTGTTCGTGGCCAAGGCTCTGACGCTAATTTTGGAGGCTTACAGCTCCCAAGCGGTGATCACCACCTACACACTGGAAATGCTTCGAGAGGCGCAGACAACGTTAGGCACCACGATCCCCTTGATGACATATGCAGAAATGGTGGGACTCGACAGCGATACGGGTATCCCGTTGCAGCGATCTTCAAACCCCATCCAGGCAGAAGTAATTGTCATCCTGGGGGCCGATGCGCTGGGCGTCGAGGAAATGAACTACTTGATCGAAGCGGCACCACTAGATGGTCGCCTTTATCTGCTTGGATGCCCCAAAGACTTACCGAGCCTGTCAATCGGACAGCCGTTTGCTGACCTAATGGAGTGGCGCCAGTTCAAAGCGTTTCATTCCAGATTTTGGGGCATTACCGAAAGCATGCAACACACAGTTCAGGAATCACTCTGGAAGGGTCAAGTCCAGCCTGAACTGGAAGACTTCGACCCCACGCAGCCCCTGTCGTGGCTCGCATGCGATGCGGATGATCTTCACAACGTTCTACCCGGTCTGCTGCGGGAGCTCGCTCATAGCTTGGATATTGACCCGTTAGGTGACATTAGGATCGTGGCTCCAGCTGTTGGCAACGACATTGTGAAGAAGGTCAATGAGGCGATCATCGCCGAGTTCTCCGCTGACTCACTGCCCATTACCTTTCAGGGCCGGCAGTACCATGAAGGTATACCAGTGGTCGTGCGCCAGCCTCTGGAATCTGCTGACTGCCCAGCGTTCTCTGTCTTCTGGCCAACTGAAATCACCCCTACCAAGCTCACGCTCAAAAGCCTTAACGGCTCTGTGGCAAGCGTTGCAGTGGAAGACCGTCTCGACGTTTTTGATGCATTGATAATGACGCCGAAATTTGTGCGAGGCCGGCGCTACGAGTTGGTAATTCTGCTGGCCATCAAAGACCAGCTCGAAACCATTAATCAGGAGCTTTTGAGCAGCTTGCTCAATACCTCGATTCGCTCGCTGATCATTGCGGGCGATATTCAACAGCTGGCGGTTGGGATTACTGAACGCCCCTCCAGCAGAACTCGCTCCAAGCTCCTTGATTGGGTATCCGAACGATGACCATCCGTAACGCTCGTAAAGACATTCAGGAAAAGCAGCGTGAAAAACTCACCCGACAGCGAAAACTGACACTTACGACCGCACTATTCGGCGCCGCAATCCCATTCATGCCGCTGCCGTTGATTGTTGCTATGGGTGTCGCTGCCGCCTACCACTGCCTAGGTATCAACAAAGTCCTGAGCGAGAGCGATAAGCCGATAGTCTGGGACTCACAACTCGAAGAAACCGAGCTGAACGACTGCGACCTAAGGCGAAACACCTACTTCGGCCAGGTAATGCCTTACTCCGAGTGGAAGGCGAACATCAATGCCGTGAACAACGAGAAAGGCACTGTCACGCAGAACGATGTGCGCAAGACACTTAACGATGTGTATTCGCAAATGATGCCGTTCATGCTGACGGACGACCTCATGACAAGGCACGTAGCGTTGCTGGCCGCAACCGGGACCGGGAAAACCGAGCTGTTGCTGGCGATGGCCCAACAACAGATCAGGAAGGGGGCAGGTCTAATTCTGGTTGAAGCTAAATCAGACTCCGACTTCGCAGGCTGCATTTACGCAATGATGGAGGAAGCCAACCGCCTCGATCAGTTCAAGTGCATCAACTTCGAGTTCCCCGAGCAGTCGCATACCTATAACCCTTTGTACTCGGGTGGGGTAAGGGCAACGATCTCCACGCTGATGAAAATCCAGGCTAACTCAAGCGAGGAATTCTGGACCGATACCGCACGATACACCCTGACAGCAGCAACTCTGGTGTTGAAGCTACAACCCGGCTCACCAGCTTTTAACATCAAGGACATGATCGCCCTCCTGATGGATTTCGATCTGTTACGCGAATACACCCAGCGCATCAGACCAGAAGACAGTAAGAATCACAAAGACGGTATGGACTGGCTTTACAGCTACATGCGCAAGTGGTGGAAACCAGAAGACGAGACTTGGAACTACTACCAATACAACACCCTTACGAGTGGTCTGGTTTCGAAACTTTCTGCCTTCGCCCACTCGGAATACGGGTCCATCGTTAACACCTATGCACCTGATGTAGACATCAAACAGGCAATCCTCAACAACGAAGTTGTGGTGCTATCCATGTCGAGTCTTGCCGACAAAGACGGTGTGGAGCTATTCGGCAAGCTGTTCATTTCTGACCTTGCACGGGCCGTTGGCGAAATCCAGCTGGAGAAATCGAAGCCGCTAACCATGTGCCCGGCTATTTTCGATGAATACCCTTCGTTCATGGATGAATCCCATGTCCAACTTTTCCAGCTAGCCCGATCTGCAAACGTGCCGATAATCATCGCCTTCCAGGGTGTTGGCTTCTTGGAAAACATATCTCCTGCTTTCGTGGAAATGGTATTGGGCAACTGCTGGCATCACCTTTACTGCGACATACGCGACACGAAGTCGAGGGAATTTGCAGTCAAGCTTGCGGGCACAGCAATCACCAGAATGGAGTCCACAGCGGAAGGACAAAGCATTGGAGAGAGCCACGCATCTGATGAGTCAGGGCTTGTGGCCAACCAATCGGGCGGGGAAAGCGTATCGATTTCAACGAAGTCACAACGTGAAGACATGATCCAACCGGAAGACTTCGCCACCCTCGACCAAGGTGACGGGATCATGGTCGGTAAGTCGGGGACTTATCGTATCCGCATGCCACTTGTACGAAACACATTCCCGAACGTGCAGTTCAAGGACATGAAGCTCGTCCGTCGCAGGCCTCGCGGGCGCCCCGGCATCTATGCCTGGGATGAATTCACGCGCAGAAACAAAGCTATTTTTAACCGGGGATAACCCTGGTCTTAACCCGCTTGCGCGGATGCACTATCGCGAAGGCTAAACACAGTAGACCCGATATTTCCGCGCATGCGCGGAAAAAAGAGGATGGAATGGCAACCTGGATCGACAATTTAAGAGAGTGGAATTATGACCTTGCCCCTGTGGCAACTTGGATCATGGACACAATCGATTACCAAGCAGTGCGTTATGGACCTATAGCCTACGTAGTGGCTGTACTAATAGCGATCATGTTGCTCCTTTCATTTCCACCGACGCGGGGTTTGACGAAATCCATCTGCTCAGTGATTTTCAAACAAGCAATGACATACGTGCAACTGGTCGCCTCATTGCTGACTGTACAGCTAGTAGCATTCCTCGCTCGGTTCACCCTCACGCTGTTCCATAAGGCCCGGATTTGGGTGGTCGAAACCTTCCGCCGCGCTCGCGATTAGCCCATCTGAAAATTTAATTCTCAAGACCGCGCAAATAGGCCCCGAAAAGGGGCCAACGCCTTTGCACTGTAAATGTGTAAAGGAGATTTTTATGCGCACCATCACCCTCTGTTTAGCCGCCGCATTAGCGGCCATCTTTGCCGGCACTGCTCTGGCGGCTGACCCGTACCTGATTGATCAGCGTGACCCGAAGTATCAGGTGTCCCTTGAACATCTTTCACGGGCATCACAAGCGCTCGCACTCGCAGGAAAAGAACTTTCTAAAGCCCAAGCGGCATACCAACTTCCGGGCCTCAACATCCAGCAGATGCTCGGACAACTGAGGCCCATGGAAGACACCCTCGCGGTGTTGCTCAGTCCCGAGAAGAAGCGCATGGCGCACCAAGAACTGGTGCCCGATGGCCTCTTTTTCACACCTGTCCAATCTGGAGATTAATCGTGGTACTCACCAACGTCATGCCTCGTTACGGCCAACGTGAGCATCAGCGACTCGGCATTCTGCTGGTCGCGTTGCTTGCATTCGCCGTGTTCATGCTCATGCCCTCTATGGCTTTCGCCTTCGACGGCACTTTCAAACCCGACTCTGCCACTCAAACCAACGTAGGCACCTCGTTTGCCGCGTGGTGGCGCTTCATCGCTGTTCCAGGTCTGTGGCTCTCGCTGGGCGGGCTGGTGTTCACCTGCTTGTTCATGGGTATGCGCGGTTGGTACATCCCTTTGGCCCTAGCCGGCATCTTCATGTTCGGTGAAATGGCCATCAAGGGCGTCATGTCGCTGATGAGTGCTTAAGAAATGAACCTTAGAGTCACAACAGAAACCGACACCTTCGTTTACGCAACTTCAACGCTGCGAATCGGCGGTTTGGACCCGGAGGATTTCATCATCCTCATATTGCCTATGGCGACCCTTAACACCGCTGGATTCCAGCCGGTGGTATGCACATTCGTAGGTGCCTTCTGCTTGTGGCTCTACAAGAACATGACTAAGGACCAGCCACCTGGATTCCTGCCAGTACTGTTCGCCATTTGGGCAGGCGCGAGTTTGAACACGCGCTTTGTCCAAAGCATCCCGCCGCTTCGAAAAACGTTCCATGCGCTGGTGAAGCTCATCAACAACATCTGGATCAGACACGGCCTGTTGCCGCTGCCCAGCTATTGCAATTATTACGAGCGCTAGTAATGCAGAAGAAAACAAACTACGGGCCACCGCTGAAACAGTTCAATCTACTCGGCACGTCAGAATTGCGGCAAGGCAAGATGATGGTAATTCTGCTGGGTGTCATTGCGGCAACAGTAGCAATTATCGGATTTCTTGTATTTCAGCTTGCGGCTCTTACTCGCGCAAACACGATACTTAGCGAAGAACGCATAATGTATGGCTTTCCTTCTGCCGAAGGAGTGTTTGTGAGCTCGAAGGTAATTCCGCGCACGCACATTGAAGGGTTCGTAACTTGGTACATTCAGAATTATTACAACTTTACTCCTGAATCTGCTGAGGCTAACGCCACCGAAGCACTTCGGATCATGTCACCGAAGTTGAGGGTTAGTCAGGAACAGCCATTAAAGTCTCTAGCTCGACAATCTATTGAGCAAGAAATCACTCAGGTGTTTGCGCCAGAAACCAGATACACCATCGAACAGAAACCGGGCGTAGGTTACATCGTATCGTTCCGTGGGCAACGCATACGCGCAACGATGAACAAGGTTTACAACTCCCGTAAATATGACGTGAAGCTGCTGCTTCGCACTATTAAACCCTCGGCTCACTTTGATTGGGCACTGGTCGTAGACGACTTTATAGCGCAGGAGATTTGAGTTTGAAGATAACTATTCTAGCTGCCTTGGTTGCAGCAGCTATCAGCATGCCAGTGATGGCCGACAACGAGTGCAACCGCTCGCCCCGCACAATCGTCTATGCCGATAAGCCAGTAGATGTGTTCATCAGCGACGACTCTCAACGAGCCAACGTGACCTTCCCGGAACCCTACCTTGAGGGTATATCCGTGGAGCGGCCGGAAGGGATGAACTTCTACCCTACCCCAATCAAGAACCGCCTTTCATTCATGTCCACAGACCCAATGTACACGGGACTTGTGACAATCGACGGAGGGACAGCGAAGTCTTACATCATCAGGCTGATTACCCGCCCAGGATGCGCAGATAGCGAGGTCACGATCCAGAGTGAGCCATTGGCGGATCGTAGCCAAGTAGCTACAACCAACGGCCACAAGAAAGGCCTCATGAATTATATGTTTGACGGCAAACTGCCATCGGGCTACCGCCAAGCAGATTTCTCCACAATGTCGAAAGATGAGCGTGTGGTGTTCAAGCAAGGTTCTCTTGAATTCGTACTACAAAGCCAGTACATCGGCCCTAAATACATTGGAACCACTTACGAGGTAGTAAACAAAGGGCGCACCGCCACTAAAGTTGCGATAGACCAAATCGACTACAGCAACCCTGCCATACGCAAAACCCTGGGCATTACTCGGCAAGTAGCAATGCTGCCCTCGTCTCGTATTCTCGGGCCGGCCCCTCAATTCTTAACTGAGGTCTACGCCGATAGCCATCGCGGGCTCCTATTCATCGTTTCGGAGAAGCAAAAGTGAGCGATGAAGATAATAACAACCCGAACCTGATGACGAAAAAAAACGTCCTTATTGTGGCGGCCATTATTGGCTTAGGTTTGGCTGTCACATTGTTCAACACAGGCGAAAAAAAGCCTGAGCAAGTTGATGTGGGCGCTAAGCCGATTGAAGTTGGCAGTGACCCAGTTAACGCAATTAGTGTCAAAGATAAAGATGCCTCGCTGACAGTATTTGCAAAGAAGTTTGAAACTGTAGATCAGAAATTAGATTTACAACAGAAAGACTTTTTCGAGCGGGAACAGACGTTACGCAAAGAATTTAAAAACGATACAAATACTTTAAAGGCTCAACTTTCGGCTCTCTCCGATGACTTAATCGGTTTGCGATCAGCAGGAGTTGAGGCTACCTATCAGAATGCTAACAAGAACGACAGCAAGACGATCCAGGCGCCACCGCCTATGCCTGAAAGTCTCCCAGACCTTGGTATGAATGGTGGGCTCAACTTTGAAGGCCTGAACTTCAATATGGATGCCCCCAAGCCTCAGAGCACTGGGCAGCAGGCTGCCAATCGCTACGGACCAAACTATTTCATTCTCAAGCCGGAATCCGTAAGCAATACCGTATTGAAGAAGAGCGGCGGCGATTCGTTAAACGCCTCCGAGAGCGATCTGTTCAGCTCGATGAGCACCCCTGCGGCCCAACAAAACAATTTCTACGATCAGAACGCAGGACGCGGGCAGTCAGCGCCACAGGCTAACGAGCATTCCCAGCCACAGCAGCAGTACGCCAGCGCAGCCGAAGCCTACAAGGCACAGCAGACAGCTTCCCAGAGCGGAAATATGCAGCTGAACACTGGGCCGAAGATGGAAAAGATCACCATCCCGGCATTTTCGTTCGTCGATGTGACGACCCTGCACGGAGTGGCCTGCCCTATCGGCGCCAATTCGCCTAACTCGAAATCCAAATCTGAGATTCCAGCACGGCCAATCGTATTGCCGGTGCGAGGCGTATTTCGTGGACCAAACGGTTCAACAGTTGACGTAGGCAGCATTCACTTGATGGGCCTTTGCTCAGGTCGCCGCACGGCCAGCAGCAACTCTGGAAGAGCCACCATCCGCGTAGAGCAAATGTCGTATTGGGATGAAAGTGGCGATTCTCAAATGTCTCGAAGCCCCGGCTACATCGTTGATAGTCGTGACAACGAGCAAGATGTTTATGGTCGCCTGGACCAGGCTTCGGGCCGCACGCTGGCGCTCGAATCCACTTCTGCGGCAGGCGCAGCATTTGCGGCTGCATTGTCGCAATCGGAATACACCACCTCGAACAACCTCGACTCTAACGGATCGACCTCAGTTTCACAGCTGACTGGCAGTGCAACCAAGGCTGCTACCACACAAGGGATCGCGGCCATCTTCACAAAGATCGCGGATCGCTTCGAGCAAGAAGCTAACGCAGCTATCGACACCGTAGTTGTTGAGCCGGGCATCCGCCTGCGCTTAGTCACCGAACAGCCAATCACAATCTATAAGCCTGCCGAAGCATTCGATATTGATGCCGGCAAGAGCGACGTACTGCTTTGAGGAACCCAGGAATGAAAAAGCCGCTATTTGCCCTCGCCTTCCTGACTCAGCTTGCGGGGTGTTCTTCCGAGCCGACCTTTCACAATCAGGCGTCGATGGATGAGATTTACGATCAGGTCCACGCAACAGCTCAACGCGAGACTGTAAGCCTTCTACGGCAAGGGCTTCGCGCACGGCCTGAGCTAGGTAGCTCGGAGCCGTACTACCCGATCCGACAGCCTGATGTAGTGGCGCCAGTTTGGATAGTCCCCTACGCGGACAAGAAAACCGGCATCAAGCATGGAGGCAACTGGGACTACATCGTTGTGGAGGAAGCGCAATGGGCCGATTGACCATGACGCTCGCTCTGATGGCCGTTTCGGGTGTATCCGCCGCTCAAGGTGTACCTCAGGGTATTCCACAGCAGCAGATGGACTCGATTCGTGAGTACCACACCAAACAGATTTTCGGTAGCAGTCAGAACCTGACAAATCTCCAGCCAGACGTAGTGCTGTACCGGAAGATTTTTGAGCGCCGGGAGAACAATTTGGACGTGCAGCGCCAAGTCCCTCTGGACCCAGTGCCAATGGCACAGGTCTTCAAAGCTCACGACCTGACACTCGGCCAACTGGTGAACGTGGCAACTGCTGCAAGCGGTTACGACGCCGTAATGCACCCCCAGGTAAATCAGCAACAGATCGTGAAACTCAACACTCGGCCCAACTCCCTAAACGACATTGCAGAGTACCTAACCCGTGTGACGGACTCCCAGTTCACTGTTTATCAGGAGACCCGCGTTCTGATCGGCCTGCCTAAAGGAAGCGCGCAATGAGCAACGCAACGCAACGCGACCACTTGCACCTGTTCGACACAGACTTGGAAGCGCTCGCTCGCCGCAACTACCAGGGCGGCATGCCAATTGAACTGCTGAGTGATGCCTACCTGTTCGAAGAACACGGCAATTACTTCCACACGGTCGATGGACGATTCGCAAAAATCTGGCGTATTCAGGGTGCCAGTGGGGCCATCCTGAACAACGACGAACTGTTTAGCGTCTGTGCTTCCTTTGGTGAAGCCCTGAACAAATATCCCAATGGTTGTTGCGGCCAATTCATCCGCCACACTCACCGCGACATTCGCGGTGTTATGGGGCACTACTCAGACAATCTCGACCCGGACCTCGGTGAATTCGAAACTGCTCTAGCGGACTCCATCCTCAATCGTCAGTACAACGCCGCAATATCGCCAAACGGATTTTTTGCCAAGCTCACTACTGCCGAACTGGACCTGATGCGCCAAGACGCATTATTGGCACTCGCCGACGAAGAATCGGATGACGTCCGTGAGAACGTCACTACCTCGATCCAGCGTGAAATTAACGAAGGACGCTATCCTTACGTCACTAGCTTCTACCTGATTTTCATGTGGGAGCCGGAATACATGTTTGGCAAGTTCATCGACAAGACCTGGAAAGCCGCTATGGCTTCTGTAGGGCTTGCTGATGCAGACCAACTTGCTTTCGAGGCCTACAGCACGCACGCCGATCAATTTGGTGTACTAAGCAACGGAATTGCTCAGGCATTAGCTGCACAGAATTTCTGTCCAGAAGAATTGAATGGCCAAGGCTTCATTAACTGGCAGTACCAGCTGATGAACCCTATTCGCTATTACAACGTTGAGCCCCCGCGATACCGGCCTGACATGCCGATCTATGAGTGCTTGAAAAATCCTGAGTTGACCCCCTCTCACCAAGCACTAAATACGGCTCCCAACTTTGCCACCGTACAGCCGACCAACAAAGGCTGGATAATCCACGACTCAGACTACGAGTACCACGTCCGGCCCGTCTCCGTGCTCGGCAAACCTCCAAAAGGTGGGCCGGGGATGATGCAACGTGCGATGCGAAGCATTGAGAGTGAATCTCTCATCACGCTGAATTGGTATGTGCCAAGCAAGGCCAAGGTTCTGGCTCGGCTTGTCGGTCGTGGGCGAATGATTGCTGCGAAGAAAGGCCTTCGCATGGGCGACAAAATCACTTTGCAGAAACAGATCGATGAGTTGGAGGCTGTGACCGAGAAGGTTTCTGCTGAAAACGTAGTTGGCCGTGAGCAGTTCTTTGACACCTCCGTCCACGTTTGCCTTATGGGCTTTGACGATCAACGGCTCGATGACCAGTGCCAGCAGCTGGAGACACTTCTTTTTCGTATGGGCTACAGCGAGAAGAAGCGCGGGGATTCCGTTGTACGTACCTCACTGCCGCTCAACTACGTCCAGCAAAGTAGAACTCTATTACGTCGAGATACGCCCCACCTGACAGAAAGCCTATCTCACATGTGCCCGATTTTCATCGAGTACCAAGGTGTCCCTGATCCAGGGATCATCATGAATAACCGTGCTGGCCAACCAATCTATCTCGATCTTTTTGGCAGCCTTGTTGTAACCGGGCACTCGTTGATTGTGGGCACCACAGGTTCAGGTAAGTCATTCGCTTTCAACAACATCCTGATGGGCACCAGGGTGAAGTACAGGCCGAAGGTCTGGATCATCGACAAGGGTGACAGCTATGAGTCGCTGTGCGTGGTGTTGGGCGGAAACTACATCCGACTGGCCACGGAGCCCTTCGTAGAACCGATCACAAACCGGATGATCTACCCGATTTGCATCAACCCCTTCTTTCTCAACAGAGACGAAGACGGAAACAACGAAATTCCTGGCAATGATGAAATTATGTTCATCGCCGATCTGTTGGTTATGGCCATGACTACAGGTAACGGGGATGCCACCCGCTCCGTACACGCCAAAACTACGCCATTGCTCTACAAGGCATTGTCCGAGTTTTTTGCGGACTGGATTGAAAAGCGGCCTCATGACGAACCGATCATGAGCGACTTCATGGTCCAGCTAGCAAAAACGAACTTCACTGGTTTGGCAGGCCAAGACCTTGTTGAGTTGCTGTCCCTGTTTTACGGAAAAGGCCCATACGCAGCCATTTTCGACGGGAAGTTGCAGGTTGATTGGGAGAATGACTTCACCGTGCTGGAAACCCAGCGAATGGCAAAGTCCAACGCGCTTGGGATTGTCACATTGGCACTGTTCCGCCAGATCGATCTGTACTGCAAATACAAGCTGCCTAAACCACGCAAGAAGCTGATCGCAGTTGACGAAGCATGGGCCACCCTTTCGTCACCCACAGCCGCAGCGGCCCTCGCTGGTTTCTACCGTGAAATGCGTAAGTACAACGCAGGTTGTTTGTTGATCAGCCAGACCGTAGGCGACTTCGTACGCATTTTGAGCGCAGAAGCGAAATCGTCAGGGGACAACCAGGACGGGATTCTGGAGAACACCTCCCACTACTTCTTTCTAGCTTGCTCTGAGTCCGACTACAAGCTGGCTCAGGACAACCTTAGCTTTACCCATGAGGAAGTTACGCTCTGGCGCTCCCTCGCCTCCCTACCCCCCCTGTACTCCGAGGTCTTCTACCGCATGCGAACGAAGACTAACCAGTATTACTCGGGGGTTTTCAGACTGTTCGCCAGCTCGGTACAGCTCTGGATTGCATCGTCGAGTCCCGACGACTTCGCATTGCGAGAGAAGAAGACACAAGAACTCATGGTCTCGAACGACGTGGACGAGAAGATCGCTCGCCAACGCGCCATCGTCCAACTTGCCAAACAATATCCATACGGAGCCCGATTCCATGTTCAAGAAGCTGCGTAAAGCTGCGTTGTTAGTCCCTATAGCGCTAGCTTGCGCGGGCTGCTCGTCTAAATACGAACCCCGCGAAAGCATTATCGATGAGGCCAAGGCCGAGGCACAGGCGAAGCCGAAGATTGTAGCCCCTCAGTCTGTACAGGAACGCCGAGCATACGAGAAAGGTGTTCAGGACGTGCTGATCGACATGAAGGGCAAGATGCGGGCGCGTGATCGCTTCACATGGGAGGCCCCGATCATCGAATGCGGCATACAGATTCCAGGGCGTGTCGTAAACGGCATGCTCGTTCCAAGTCATGAAGAATGCGTACAGATCGCCCCTGGACGTTTTATTGAAGAAGCTCCCACCTATCTGCCGGCTCTGGGGAAAAATTAAATGAGCGATACAAAATCCAAACTGAACTCAGTCGCCACCCGTATCAGGGAGGGGTTGGGGAAGCTCAACAACGAAGCCAAGGCAAAAGCTGCTGCAAAGCAATCTCCCCCTCCTGTAGAAGATTTGGACCTGGACAAGGAGTTTGATCAGCCTCCACCCCCTGCTGCTGGCGAACGCTTGTCTGCAAGGTCCGCAGACGATGGCGAAATTGAAGATGCTTTCATTATCGAAGGCGAGTCTGAGCCAGCGAAGCCGAAAAAAAAGGGCCTAGACACCAAACAGAAGATATTGGTTGTTGTGGCTGCTGTAGCGGTTGCTCTGTGGTACTCGAAGAACCAGAGCGAAAGCACCGTTCAAGTACCAACCGCTCCAGAAGAACAGCATCTTGAAGGTTTCCAATCGGAAGACTCAGCGAGCACTAACGTAGCTGGCCCGGTCTTTGAAATGGATGATTCGTCAAATAGCGCTGTTGAAGCAGCCGGGGGCTCTGACGATATGTTGGGCTTTGGCGGCTCAGGCCCAAAAGATGCAGCAAATAGCCCTCTTGGTACTGATGCACTCACTGCTGATCTGAATCAACAGTTCAGTGGCACTGCCGAGGAAAGCAACGAAGTTCTCGATCCGTTCACTGGAAAGGTGAATACGGTGGCAGCTCATCCAGCAGACCTTCCAGTTCCTGAGTCGCATGAGAACGCTCCATTAGCGATGTTGCCGGAAGCGGACCTCACGACTGGCTCCGCCAAAGGCAATATGGCAATGATCGGAACCCCAGGCGACAGCCCTTTCGGGGGGGCTGACAGTAACTCCACCGAGTTGAGTGGCACCAAAAATCAAAACCCGGATAGTAAGAAGGGCGTACTGCAAGATCAGAGCGCGAACGCTGACGTGATTGCCCTCAAAGCAAAAGCTGCTGAGAAGGACAGTCGGATTGGTAGTCTGGAAACTGAAGTAGGCAATCTCAAAAAAGAACTTGCCACCGCCAAGCACGATCTCAAAACGGCCAACCAAGGCCCAGCAAAATCGAGTCCGAGCAAGGTAACTCAGCACAAGCCTGTCAAAGCCGTACACACCACTCAGCGTTCGACCCCTTCGCAGCGCGTAGCTTCTGCTCCAAAGGCTGTGCCAAGACCGCAGATTTGCGTGACGGCAGTTGCCCAGGCAGCTCGGAACTGCACCACCTGCGTACCACACGCCTTCATTACCCATCGGGGTACTGAGACGATGGTTGGCCAAGGGGACTTTCTGGAAGGGCTACGCGTGAACATAGTTGGGGACCGACTTGATCTACAGAACGCCAACGGCGATGTAGTTCACAAGTTTTGGAGTTCACCCAATGGCTGCGCAGCAGGCTAAACGGACACTGACAATTCAGCCCACGGAGAAAGATAATCTCCAGCTGCTACAGCGTCTCGCGGCCATCAACAAAAACCGCTTCAACGGCAGGCTCAAAGTATCTGCGCGCTGGGACTATCCCAGCGCCGTAGAGCCCCGCGATCCATCGGAAGAACTCAAGCTGCTGCCACCAGAGGAACAAGCACTGGTGGCAAAAGCCATTCAGGCTTACGCAGAGAAAGACTTCACACGGGCAAAGGAGCTACTGCTGCCCTTCTGCCACTATGAGTTGCGCCACATCAAATGCCTGTACACCAGCGCAATGAGGCACCTCAAAGAGCCAATCTGGTTCACTACATCTCAAACGATCTGGAAGCCCGATCCTGACGCTATAGCACCAGCCGTAGCCAGCATCGAGATTAAGGACGATGTTGAAGTCATCTTGGTACACCCAGCCTTATCGAGTATCGGCCACAAAGCCCCGCTATACGTTCTCGATTACGTCCTATTCCATGAGGGCATACATAAGGTTCTCGACACCTCACCTTATAACCCCCACCCGCCATTGTTCCGGCGTATTGAAGCAACGGCTTTCCGGCGCAATGCAGCCGTTGATTGGATTCGAAAGCATCGGTTCTCAACCATTGAGGACTTAGCGTGATTCGCTTGATTTTGTCGGGTCTGATTTTTGTATCCGCCCCACTACTCGCCAATCCATATGACGCGCTCATCGACTCTGCGGCTCGAAAGAATGGAATTGACCCAATCGTAATGCGTTCTGTGGTCCAGAAAGAAACGACCAAGCGTCCGTGGGCATTCAACTGCGACGGTGAAGGATTTTTCTTCGATACAAAAGAAAGGGCAATTATTTCTCTCTGGCAGATCAGCCAAAACCCATGGCTGGTAAAGATCAGCACATCCAACCGGAAGACGCTTCGCCAGTTTTTCCCTAATGAATCCGAAGCCCGAGCATTCCTAAAAACATACAGGGCTGCTCAGTACCGGGTTGGTCAATCTGCGGTGGTTCTAAGGACCGATTCTGGGAAGTCAGTTGAGGTTGGCGAAGCCCGTGTTCGCCAGTTGTGGGTTGTAAACACTGACATTGGCATCGCCCAGGTGAATTACCGCTTCCACGGTGTGACAAGGGCACGGGTTCAGCAGTGGTTCGATCCAGCTTACAACCTCAACTATGCCGCATCGCTAATCGCGAGCCACAAGAAAGGCGGTCGTAGTGACCTAGAAGCTGCTGCTGACTATCACTCGAAGACGCCAAGTGTGCGGGCCGTCTACATGAAAAAACTACGTCCCATTTACCAAAGCGAGAAAGCCCGTGCGGTTACTGCCCTTGCTAATAACTAGCGTCTTGCTGATTGGCCACCAAGCTCAGGCCGCTGAGACGCGAATGATCACTCAAAGCCCTGAGTTGAAACAGGGGCTTGTGGCTATGCGAAGCGGAGACAAGACAAAAGCTTGGGACTTGATGTTCCCACTCGCACAAGCCGGCGATGTGCAAGCGATGTTCTATCTTGGCGAAATGATGATGCGCTCACCAGAGTACGGCGACAACTTGGAGCGTGCATTGAGGTTCTTCACCGTAGCGGCTGAAAAGGGCCACACGGGGGCGAAGGAATTGGTGCCCCGCGTTAAGCAAATGCTGGTGCAGGATAAATCGGGAGCAATTCCAACCATCGCTGGGGTGAGCGGGACTGCAACCCCGGCAGAGGTGGCCGCCGCAAACGCCAAGCTTGCTCAATACAAGGCACAAGTACTTCGGTACACCGACATTGTGACTGACGGCTCAGACCTTCCAAGAATAGAGGTAATGGTTTTCATCGCGAAAACTGACTCTACCGCCGAACGCATCTACACCATGACCCAGGCGCTGGAAAATCGCTTCGGAACCAAGATCAAAGTTCGTTTTTTCGTCGTGATCAACCCATCCGAATGGACGCCAAATGGTTCACCAATCGGCGGCACCAAGTTTCCTCCCAACGGTTTTACCCCCGATTTCAAAGGCCAGCTAGCGGCACAACATGGGGTCAAGCACTTGCCCTCAGTTGTGTTGGTTCCGCCCAACGGCCAAGAAAGGGTCGTCAATGACCTTTCATCCCTCTCCAATCATATTTCGAATCTGCTCTAAGCGAGGCTTACAAAGTGAAGACCAAAATTAAATTTGCTTTGGCATTTGTTGCCGGGGGCGTGGTGTTCAACGCTCCGTGGGCTTTGTCTAACGCAACTTCAACAGAGGAAGTACTGTCGAGAGCGATGGCAGGCGCCATGCAGCAGGTCGATGACTACCGACAGAAACGTGAAGACGACGAGCTGGCCAAGCTGCCGAACATCATGGACTGCCAGAACATGCAGTGGATGCAGAGTTGCACAGAGATCAATAAACAAGCCAAGAAGAACCCCAACGCTCCTATCCGCGTTACCAACCCTACCGGAGTCGAATTCAACTTTGTTCCCGGCACGCCATCCGCAGTAATTCGCCTGCAATTAGAGCAGACCCCAGAAGCAGCAATGGCTGCTGTGCTGTACATGGACAGCACTTGGGGCGAATACAAGAAATCGGCCAGCCTCTACCAGAACGCGATGTGGGATGCCGGTCAACTCAAGAACATCATCGGTCTGGACAAAGCCAAAGCGCAGTTCGATAGCCCCAAAGCAATCAACCAGAAAGACATTGCCCTTTCGGTTTTCGTTCACAGCATGTGCGGGGCGTGTGAGGTTCAACTGAGCACCCTGGCCAAGGTGCAAGAGCGCTACCCAAAACTCAAGATTACCGTCTTCCAGGTTGATGAAAACGCCGCAGGGTTCAAGGCAAAAGTTACCGACCGTGGCCTGAAAGGCCGGATGTTAAACCCGCTCGAAGCTCGTAACGCATTGAAAGCTGGCGTTGATAAATGGCCAACGACTTGGATCGACAACATACCTCAGAAGCAACGCCAATCACTCCCCGGCGTGCGAACCATCGTCCAGCTTGAAGAACGCCTGGAAGCAAACACCCACGTACTGTCCGCGAAGAAGTGAGAAAGCACAAAATGAAATTGTCAAAGATCGCGATCACACTGACGCTCGCCTTCGGGACCATGTTCGCGGCAGCACCCACAATCGCTGCAACATCTGGCTCCAACGTATCAGCCTCCAGCAATGCGACCATCAACGACCCCTATGCTGACGACCAAGCGAACTCGCCCTGGACAATGAGCATGGAAAATGTGACCACTTTCGGTGGCCGCGTGGTCCGTGGTGACGCAACGATGCTCGACGGTAAAGGCAACGGCTTCGACACTTACACTCCGTACTTTCCAGATAAGACCACAGCACTCAGTGGCTATGGTTCAACCAAGGTCAGCGTAGGTTGCGACGGGATCAACCTCGGTGGCGTTATTGACGGCCAACTCGCGCAATACCAGCAGATGATTGAGCAATTCATTCAGAACGCGCCATCCCTGGCCATCATGTACCTCGCCTACTCCCAACCTACGGTGAAAGCTGTAATTGACGAGCTTAACAACGTAGGTCAATTCGGCCTCGACCTCACAAACATGAGTTGCTCTGGCGTGCGTGCAATTGCGGACAAATCCGCAGAGGAAAAAGCACAAGCCATGGCAGAAGCACGTTGCACCGCCGAGGCCGGCTATAAAGACCCTGAGTGTATGTCAGATGATGGGTTGCTCAGCAACGTGGCAAGCGTAATGAAGGACACCAAAAACACCATCACTGAACGGAGCAGCCAGTACCTAGGCAAGGTAGGCGGCGCTACTGGAGGGTTGGTGTCGTTCAAGACGGATGTAAACGGTACAACCAGTAGTTCTAATGGTTCCAACGGCTCAGGCACCACTAGCCCGACCAACAACGGGGTTCGGACTCAAGCTTGCACCCGGATCAGTAGCGAAGGCCTGCGTACCATGCTGCTAGCTTCCAGCGGCATCCCATGCGACGACATTGAAAACTACGGCCCCTTGCTGCCCGATTACAAGATCAGCGAAAGCGGCGAGAGTGGTGTAATTCCGCGCACCCTTACCCTGCGCAAACTCGCTTCTGATTTGGTTGTTAACTATGAAGGTTGGGTTAATGAAGTCATGGGCGCCGAAGAAGCTGACTTCGTAAAAACTGATGGTTTCAAAGCTATCTACAACCGCACCAGCGTAGCTATTTCTGTTCAACAGCACCGCAAAATCAACCTGTTGATGAAGCAGAACCCGGCCCAGGGCCTAGCAATGATTCGCAACATGTCCCAGTTGATAGCGCTAAAAGACCTGACATTCATCGTAAACAACCTTGAAGTAGCAGTTCTGACTGGCATACAGAACCAGCCTGATGACGAAGTTCTTTCGGACCTGCGCAAGAAGCAATACGTACATGCCATAGATTCGCTCAAGACCGAACTCGCTAACCTCACAGGGGAAGTGAACATGGACCTCAAGCGAAATGAAATTTTGAAATCTAACTGAGAGCACGCTCATGGACTCGCAGTTCACAAGTTGGCTATACCTCCAGCAGATCGTTGGTAACTTCGAAGGCCTAATTCACTACTATTTTGGGTCTGCTGCGTTCTTTGGGCCTTGGTTTCGTCAAGCCGGAGTTGGGGTGCTGTACTCCATGGGGCTGGCATGGGCAGGTTTTTGCTTCGTAAAAGCTCCCGTGGACAGGCTCCAACACGGTATTACCGTAATGGGTATGGTGATCATTTCAGGGTTCTTGCTGAGCTCTACCAAGAACACAAAAGAGTTGGGTGCCTATTCGGGCACCGAGCTTTCTGTCGGTGGCTACTACTCCTACTACCTTGCTGGAACTATGAGTCACATATTCAGTGACGTGCTCGCGGCTGCGTGGAAGAACGCTATTGTTGAGTCCGTTGGTGGTGGTGGCCCGACAAAGGATGCTGTAGCTCTGGCATTCAATGATCAAGCAGTGAAATTTGCTGAAAAATATATAAAAAGTGAGGGCAGCAAAGCCTATGTGGATTATTTCAAGCAATGCGGTTCTCAAGCGCTCGCAGCAGCCAAAACCCCTCAGGAAAAAGCTTTTCTAAAGTCTGTCGGTGTAGGTGCCGCCACTCTAGGCATGAGTGCCAAAGAGGCAGACAGTCAACGCCAGATTTTGGAACGGCAAAAGGCGGGGAGCTTAGACTGGAAGGCGCTCATGTCTATGACCGCTTTGGCACAAAACGTACCATTCGGCAGCATGATCGCGGCCAACTTAGAAGCGAAGGAATTCGAGTCGAATAAGGTTAAAGCCAAGAAATTCATGGTTGAAATGCCTAATGCAAACAACACAATTGATGGCACTATCGGCTATCGAATCCCAACATCAACTTACTACAAAACTTTGCTTTCGGACGTTGATGGAACTCAAACGTCAACGACGCCCATGTTCAAATCAGTGTCGTCCTCTAATGGTGACTTTTCAAAAATGCTCGCTAATGGTGCTACGAAGACGGAACCTGGAGGCGAAGATGACTTCATTTTTTATCCAAAGAACTGCTCGGACTTGTACGAAGTAGCAAACGCAACTATGGCGAGCCTGCGCGAAGGCGCAAAGGGTGTGCCTGAATACGACAAGCTGCCTCAAGCCGGTGGAGTGGTTGCCATGACCGCAGCAAACTTGGTAAATCGCGGCATAAAAGATCAGATGAGCGATGTAGCCAAGCAAGCTGGCGTTGACATTAAATTTGATGATGGCGTATGGGAAAGTACTGTCAATAACTTCATGGGCGCAATGAGCAGTATTGGTAACGCGTACAACGAATGGATGCTGAAATATCAAATACCGTTCACTATTGCTTCTATGGCGATGATCGTTGCAATACTATTAATTACTTTCCCTGTTTTCGCATGTATCTCAGTTATTTATGGCCATAGGATTCTCGTAACCTACTTTAAGCTAATGGCATTCCCATTCTTAGTGGTGTTCACAAATAACTTGCTTTTGATTCTTGCTGCTAATTCAATCGCTTTTAATAAGGCTATGAAAGCCCAGCAAGAAACATTCATAGTTGGAGGTGTTGACCTAAACAACGCTATTGCTTCAATGAACACCGAAACTGTCATCTTCACAGTCATTTGTATTTGTGAGGTTGCAATCGCCAAGATGATCCTATGGGATGACGTAAGGGCAGTTACCTCGATGAACCTGAAAGCAGCTGCTGGCAGCAGTAGCGAAAAAGGCATGAGCCTCGCAGGTCAGGTTGTATCCATGGTAAGCGGAGGTATGGGCCGTGTAGGGAAAATGATGGCCGCAGGCAAAGCCGCCAAACATGCTCAAACGGCATCACAAACCAACAACCATATTGCCAGTATCAGTAAGAGCGTCAGTGCGATTGCAGCGCGAGGTGGTCAACAGGGACAGCAGTTTGGTGCACAGCCAGGACGTGGCCAAGGCAACAACTCCAATCCTCCAGGAGGGGCGCCGAGCGGCGGCGGTGGAAGCCCTTCATTAAACCCGCCAAAACCATAAACTCAAAAGGCCCGGAATTTCCGGGCCTTTTTTTGAGATAATCAATGCTGGGCCGTTATAACAAGGGTATCGGAGGAACACATGAAAAATATCAAATTCGCTGTCCTGGCCCTCGCCTGCGCTATCGCGGCAACTGGTTGCCGTGAGGATAAGACGCAAAACGAAGCTGGCCTGTCGGAAGCCACCTATAAGGCATCAGGCGTTGCCGTTCAGCCAATGGTTTATCCAGGCTTGCAAAACACTGTCTTCAAAGTCGGCGGAAAATTCAAAGACCCGCAGCTCCCACAACGCTGGGAACAACCGAAAACATGGACGGTTTACATGGCCGCACCCGGTTGGACTAATGGGGGCTTCCCTATTGTTGACCGGCTATCTACTGATGCTGTCGCAGTATCCAAGGTTTATGACTTTATCTGGAAGAACCACCTGCGTGATCAGGTAAAAGTCGCATGGCTGCAATACGATCAGAACCCGAACCCACAGTTCATGGATGACCTCACGGTCGTACCTGACAATTTCATCCCTCTGTTTCTTAAGCCAGCAGGGCCACAGGTGGACTACTACATCTACTCGCCGGCCGTCCGCCACGGCTCCGGCCAAGGAATGATGCAGTACGATCGGTGGGTCAAACCATTCCTCCCATTCGCAAAGAAACAAGGTGGTGACTACGTTGCTGCTAATGATTTCCAGCGGAACGAAGGCTTTGACGACACGAACGGCAAATACTGGGATAACTGGGCTCGGCACTGGTTCATCGTCAATCCGCAGGGCGAAGTGGTTGATGCCTATTTCTCAAACCTCGGCAACCGCGTCATCCAGGGGGCAGATAAGCCTATCAACAGCTTGATTCATCACCTCAAGCTCGACGGTGAGAAGCTGATCATTCCAAAGATCGTGACCTATCAGTACCAATCCTTGTTCACAGCACCCTACTGGAACAAGATCGATGCAGAGATTCGCGATGTTCTACAAATAGATGGTGCAGCGAAATGATCGAGTTCAGTTACTGCCTCGACGCTGCTGGCAACCTCATCAAGCTCAATCTGAACGACAAGGGCAGTGGGTTGATTCCCTTCGCTGAGGAACTTATCTCGACCGCTGACGAACTGGCCTACCCAACGCCTTGGATAAAATCAGTTAATGATGCGATCAATGAGGTTCGTTTTGTGCCGCGCCCTCACGTTACAGGGACATTGGCACAACAGATTCATGAAACTTCTAAGCTACCGCGTGCGGCATTCGTGTTTGTCCCACAGGCTAGCGTGTCTCCTGTGGACGAACAGGTAATGGAGTTGATCGATTTGTATGATGAACTCCCCGAAGGTCACGCTTCTCGGAGCGAAATTGTGCAAGCTTTAGATTCCGAAGGCGTTCAGATGATTCCGCTGATCAGCGAGCTTCATGCGGAGCTTCATACTGGAAAATCAAAAGGCACTATTTCGTCGTACAGCAAGCCCGGCTGGCTCTCGCACAGCAAGGTCTACCGTAAGGCTCAGGTCGCATGAATGCTGGGATCATATTGATGGACAACGATCTATTTTACGAACCGGAAGACGGCTTCTGGCTTGGCACAGATAGACTAATGTTCGAGGCAAACAATCTTGAACC
This sequence comes from Pseudomonas sp. FSL R10-0399, assembly GCF_009600165.1. Lineage (NCBI taxonomy): Bacteria > Pseudomonadati > Pseudomonadota > Gammaproteobacteria > Pseudomonadales > Pseudomonadaceae > Pseudomonas > Pseudomonas sp. FSL R10-0399. The sequence goes on along the minus strand of NZ_WIWK01000030.1, from coordinate 6,400 downwards.
TGAGTGGCCAATGTCAGCCAATGTGTTCATCAACAAAATGGCCGAGCCTGCCCGCTTGACTAAAGGTCTACAAAAAATCTCCTTTGCTGACTTCAAGCAAATCTTAGGCTCACTGATTGAAACCGACCCTAAAGCAACTCACCGCTTCCTGGTCATCCCCCTACATCGGAGTGGTAAAAGCCTGTCGATACGACTTCTACATACCTCCATTGGTGAGAGCCCACCACTGATGGCCGACAACGCTTGCTCACTGAGCACCGCCGTCGAATGGATGGCTAACAAGACTTCACACTTTGAAGTCTCCTTCACAGCTGGCGGAACCTACTGGGTACACAAGCAATGATCATTGCGGAAGATGCTGCTGACCTTGGAGCCAAGCTATACGCTCTTGCAGGAAAGCAAATGGGTGAGCGAATTCGATTTAGTGTCAACCCGAGCCAGATGACAGCTCTGGAAATGCCATGCGGGTCCGCTGTGGTTCCAGACCTCACGGGGCACGGTGATGGCGCTGGGCTCGCAGAAGTGATTCATTCGTATCACCAGTGGGGACACACGATCAATATCGGGCTGATACAAGCGGAAGGGATATTCCAGTTCTGGGTGGAGAAAGACGATTTGGCTTGAGTGAAGGCGCCCACCTATCGGGCGCCTTTTTTGTTTCAAAGGCCTGTAGAAATCAAGGTAACTGGGTCAACTACCCCCCCAGGCTGGGCTTCTGTAACTGTCGCAGGTACGTCAACCCTGCCCTTCCCTATGAAGTCATCTGCGCCGCTGGGCACTCTCCCGGCAGGTTCACCACTAGAAGAAGCTCTCTTCTCAACTAGATGCACGGCAGGTTCCTTGGTGTCTTTGTGTATTGGATCTGGTCGACTAGACCAGTAGGTCTTTTCCAAGAGTCTCGGATCAGCATCCGCCAACGTCGCGTAGTGGTTCATTAGGTTGATGATCACCATCGTACGCGAACCATATGGTAGTTCTTTGTAGAAAGCCCACATGAGCGGGTGCTTGTCTTTTTCAATGCGGATGGCGACTTTCCTTGCCACCTCAGCATTCTCTGAGACGTTGGACTGGAACAGTGCCAATGAGGGTTCGTAGTCTGGGATCACCCCCTCGCATAGCTTCAACAGAAGCTTGTTAACGAACAGCCGACTGAACCGCATGTAGAACTCAATCAGGGCATCGTGCTCACCAGCGACGAGGTTCCCCTTGATCTGTACTGAATCTTTCATTGTGGAATCTTCGGCAGAATTTGAGTTTTCGCAAATCGGTAAAACCCTCTAACAATACTCAACTCAGGTGTACTTGCCTTGAATATAGGGCAATGGACGTACTGTTTGAACACTTCCATACCAAGCACGGTGGCGCCACCTCCTGCGACAATCATCCCGTCAAGGAAGTCAGTTGAGCCCCAAACCTTTTCGATACAACGTGGGAGCACATCCTTTGCGAACTCGTTTCGAGCTGGCAAGCCAATGATATTCATGTCGAGTTTCTGGCCGCGCCAGTTGATAAACCCAGCTCGAAACCACTGGTCTGCGGTGTGCTCTGTAGTCTGTTTGTCCAACTCGAACTCTTTGGGCAGGTAGGCATTACGCTTGCCCTCTACAACGATAGATTCGGGCTTTGATTTAAGGGTGGTAAACACTGACTTGTGAATGTCGGATACACCCTTTGACTCACCGTAGCGTTGATCTGATACCCGGCCATTGTTGAACTGACCAATATCGGTAGTACCCTGGCCAATGTCGATGATTCCCCATTTACCACTCAAGACACGATCCAGAGCAATGCGAGTGCCCTGCTCATCCTCAAGCTGGTCATCAAACCAAGGCCCAGCCCACTGCGGAACGACCTTTACGTTTTGCAGTTGATAGCCTTCACCCTTTGCCCAGCGACGGATATTTTCTTCGAACCCTTTAACCTCTTGGTCATAGAATTCGGTAGGCAAACCCGTAACGATGATCGGGGTCTTGATGCCGCATTCGTCAAGAACCTTGAGCAGGAGGATGTGAATTATGTCCGACGAGTAGAAGGACGAGTCCGTACTACGCGAACGTGCATTAGCGTCCCGACAGCTTTCCCCTACCAGATAGGTATTGCCATCTTTCGTTCTGAACACTTCCTTCGCAAATTCTGACCCTAGGCCACTGGTGTCTTTGTACTGGGTCACCAGGGAGGGGAAGCTGCCCTGTTTACCGTTTCCAGCAATGTAGGATGTTGTCCCGTTGCCAAGGTCAATTGCGATCAGGTTCTGCTCGTTGCTTACGTTACTCATGGTTCCCCCTTCAAGGTAGTAGTGCTTGCAGCTGCGACCGGAGTGCGTTCCAAGGCTGCATAACGGCTACGATATTTTTTTGCGTTTCAAAAACATCGGTGCTCAACCGTCCCAAGTGACAGGCTTTGATCACCTTCGTGGTGATCCAGTCAGATTCACGGCGAGGCCTGAACGATTTGAGTGTCAGGTCGATTTCTTCTTTGCTTGGATCACGGCCGAAATCAAGCCGCAGTTCTTTCGAGATTTGTTTCTTTTTCAAAGCTCTTTTGAAGTCAGCCATACGGTTGTAACGACGATTGTTTGTTATCGGATTGATGCTACTGACGACCTTGAATCCAGGGTCAGAAGGCCCTAATGGGTCTACGTCATCAAGCGTGTAGGTACAGCGAATAGAGCGATACCTGACCTTCCCCATCATCGAATTGAACTCGAACATTTCGTAATCAAGGTCTCCTGATAGCGTTAGAAATTCTGCCAGCCGATCCTCAAGTAATGGCCGGCATTTGCTTCCATAGACCTCCAATGATTCGAACCAACGCGGCAACACAGGACCACTGCCTACAGGCGGTGCAAATTCAACACCTAGGAACTTAAGCGCGGCAACGCGGTTGTTGAACCTAACCAGTCGTTGAAACGCAGTAGCGTGCTCTTTGGAAAGCTGAGGGCCACAAAACGGACGTAACACTGTCCCTAATTCCGCAGTCGTCAGGTTTGAAAGGTCGGTACGCATGGACTCTGTGCGCAGTGAGACTCCAAGGGTGCCGTACCGTTTCGATGACTGGTGAAGTTCAAGCAGGAGCCTGAACGTGTCATTGCGCTTATGAAATGGAAATAGGTTGAACATCGGCTCAAGGTGGATGAATTCGGATGCCGCGAATTCGTCCAGCCGCGACAACCAATCCAAAAGCTGCTTACCGGTAGAAACGATGCGAGCACGCGCATCGGTCAACTGCTCAATATAGGTATCAGCTGAGTATCTGCCGGGGGGATTGGACGGGCTCATTTGCTTGGGTAATGACGGTTGTGGGTTTATGAGCATTCTCCAGAGAACGCCTCACCGTTTCATTCGAACTCGATGCGGTTACTGCCACATTTTTCCTCATGTCATTTTTTGGCCTAATAATTCCAAATACCCACAAACCCACAACTTGAACGGTTTTCCGCAGGGATCGCCGAAAAACAAGCGGATATGACCCAGCAAGACTCAGCTACTCATTGGGGACACTATTGGGGCACTTCGAAGCACCACCAAAAAGGTATCGGCATCACACTGGCGATCACTTCCAATCCCACGAAAGTCATTACGAACCCTTCACGGAAGCTCTCAAAAACACTGACACCGATCCAGCGCACCTTGGCTAAACCTACGGGGTCGATCAGGGGATCACTAGAAAACCACTGAGATTCATCAGGAAAGCTCTCCCGCCCTCTGATAGCCACCTATGAATCATCTCGAACACCACACAAAGCTGCTCTAAAACACCTAGCAATGAGTTAGCAAAGTCTAGAATCCGCTGAGAGGCACTTGTTACCCCTGGATAGCCATCAGGCGTCAGCTTCTGGCTTGCTGGCACCACTGCTTTTCACTCAGTCACCACCCATGCTTCTAAATCTGCGCATTTCCGCCCCCTCCCCACGACAACAAATTCTGCCATCCCTGCTGATGGAATCGCCCTCACTTGATCGGTGCTCCTGATACCACCAGCGGTGAAAAGAACCCGAGTGAAGACAACGACTTTACTGAGAAATGTTGACGTGGGCAGATCAGCGCCAGCCCCAGAAACTATGGGTTTCTAGGTGGTTTATTCCAAGCATGCAATTTTTGACCAATTTCACCGACTAAAGACAACCCAATCAATTCTTTGCTGTCGCCTAGTACATATTGAGTATGAATCTCAGATCAGGACGAACTCGAATTGACCATTTATTCTGGCTATAAGTAACCGCTAACGAATATTGGTTATTTGCATTACTGATTATTGGTCATTCTCGCCACAGCGCAAAGAATGACCAAAGAAACATCCTAAATGGCGTCTAATGTAATTATCGCTACTGCATCATCAATTTCTACATCTTTATCCCCTCCCGAATCCCCACCTTTAAAGCAGACACAAAAAAACCGACCCAAAGGCCGGCTTTTTAAGCACTCAAATCGTTCAGAACTCTAGTTCTTCACCCACTGGCTTTTTGTGTTTGGCGGTATACAGGTCGATCAACATCTGCACGACATGCACAGACGCCTTCATGCTTTTGTTAGCTACCCGCACCACTGACAAAGCATCAAATCCGGGCTCACCCAGATAAACGACTTCCTTGAAGGTCTTCTCAGGTGACTCGTTGCGGATTCCACGCCATTCGGACACTCAGCCCACGCTGATCCGGACACCTGTTCCACGCTCATTCGGACAGGCAGTCGGAGCGCAGCGACGCAGGGGTGGCATTGTTAGTCCGGGTTGGCTGGCGTCGTCAATTTCTGCGTCCGTTTGCGCATTGATTCACCCTTCAGATTGATCCGATAAGCGTTGTGCACCAGGCGGTCGAGGATGGCATCGGCCAGGGTCGGATCGCCGATCAGTTCGTGCCAGTTGTCCACCGGCATCTGGCTGGTGACGATGGTCGAGCGCTGGCCGTAACGGTCGTCCAGTAGCTCCAGCATGTCGCGCCGTTGCTCGCCGGTGAACGGGGCCAGGCCCCAGTCGTCGAGGATCAGCAGGTCGGTCTTGGCGTAGCTGCTCATCAGCTTGGCGAAGCGGCCGTCGCCATGGGCCAGACCCAGTTCTTCCAGCAAACGTGGCAGGCGCAGGTAGCGCACGCTGTAGCCCTCCCGGCAGGCCTGGTGGGCCAGGGCGCAGGCCAGCCAGGTTTTACCGACACCGGTGGGGCCGCCGATGATCAGGTTGAGGCCGTCGCGCAGCCACTGACCACTGCTCAGTTGCAAGATCAGCGCCTTATCCAGTCCGCGCGGGCTGCGGTAGTCGATGTCTTCGAGGCAGGCGTTGTGCTTGAGCCGGGCCTGGCGCAGGCGGCTGCTCAGGCGCTTGTCATCGCGTTCGGTCAGCTCGCGGTCGACCAGCAGGCCGAGGCGTTCTTCGAAGCTCAGGCTGTCGATGTCCGGGGTTTTCAGTTGTTCATTCAGCGCCTTGAGCATGCCGTGCAGGCGCAGGGTTTGCAGCTTGTCCAGGGTCGGATGGGGCAGCATGGTGGGATTCCTTGGGGTCAGTGGTAGTAGGCGGATCCGCGCAGGTTGGCGTGGTCGTCCGGCAGCAGCGGCAGGTTGGTTTGAGCTAGCGGCAGGTTTTCCAGCCCCTGGCGCAGGATCGATTCGAGGCTCTTGTAGCTGCACGTGCCGAGGCTGATGGCGCGACGGCAGGCCAACTCCAGACGCGCCTCACCGTGGGTTTTACCCAGGCGCAGGATGCCCAGGCAGGCCCGGTAGCCCTGCTGCGGATGGATGCGCCGTTCGAGGATGTGCCGGATCACGCCGGCGGTGTTCGGCCCGGTCTGCTCGGCCCAGCGGATCAGCCGTTGCGGCGTCCACTCGGCATGCTCGCGATGGCTCTTGGGCATGTGCTCGGCCTGCGTGCTGTGCCTGCCCTTGTGCATTGAGCGCAGGTGGCTGGCCACTCGCTGGTTGGCGTGGAAAAACTCGACGGTGCGCGCCGTCAGGCGCACCTCCAGCTGCTTCTTCACCAGTTGATACGGCACCGAGTAGTAATGCCCATCGACCTCGACGTGGTAGTCGATGTGCACCCGCGCCTTCTTCCACTCGGCGTAGACGTAGGGTTGCTCCGGCAGGGGGCGCAGCGCCGGACGATCCAGGCTGTCGAAGGCCGACTGCCGGGAGCCCGGCAGCTTCTTGAACGGGCGTTGGTTGAGCCGCTCCAGCAGCCCGGCGATGGCCGTGTTGAGTTCATCCAGGGAGAAGAACTGCCGATTCCTCAGTGCGGCGAGGATCCAACGCTCGACCACCTGCACGCCGACTTCGGCCTTGGCCTTGTCGCGCGGTTTGCGTGCCCGCGCCGGCACCACCGCCACGCCATAGTGCTCGGCCAGATCGCGGTAGCTGGGGTTGATGTCCGGCTCGTAGCGGTGACTCTTGCTCACCGCGCTGCGCAGGTTGTCCGG
>NZ_WIWK01000309.1:0-382 GCF_009600165.1 Pseudomonas sp. FSL R10-0399 | reverse complement strand
ACAACACCGAAGAGCATTTCGAGCGCGACGCCGAAGGCCGCCTGCTCAGCCACACTGACGCCCTGCGCCAGCGCACCATGTGGCACTACAACGAAGCCGGGTTGATCCAGCAGCGCCAGCAGGCCGACGGCAGCACCCTCGCCTACCGCTGGGACAAGCTCGGCCAACTACTGGAACTGCGTAACGAGAACAACAGCACAGCCACCTTCGCCTACGACCCGGCAGGCAAGTTGCTGAACGAAATCGGCTTCGACCGGCAAACCATTCACTACCAGTACGCAAACGGCAGCCAACAGCCGACCCACCGATCCGACGGCGACCGGGTCTGGCGATACGACTACGACCCGCTCGGCCGCCTGAGCGCCCGCCACGCCGCCTACCA
>NZ_WIWK01000308.1:0-391 GCF_009600165.1 Pseudomonas sp. FSL R10-0399 | reverse complement strand
ATTCCCTCGCAAACTGGCCATCGCCCTGCTCGCCCTGCTGGCCTGTTCATTCGCCGGCAACCACATCGCCGCGCGCATCGCCCTCGATGACGGCACCGGCGTGCTGCTGGCGATTCTCTGCCGCTCAGGCATCACCTTGCTGGTACTGGCCTGCCTGCTGTTGTGGCAACGCCAGGCGCTGGGCCTGCCCGCAGGCACCCGGCACTGGCAGCTGCTGCTGGGCCTGCTGATCGCCACCCAAAGCCTGTGCCTGTACTCGGCGGTGGCGCGCATTCCGGTAGCCCTGGCGCTGCTGGTGGGCAACACCTTCCCGATGCTGCTGGCGCTGCTCACCTGGGCGCTGGGCGGCGCACGCCCGACCGGCCGCACCGTGCTGTTCATGGGCCTGATC
>NZ_WIWK01000307.1:0-394 GCF_009600165.1 Pseudomonas sp. FSL R10-0399 | reverse complement strand
TAACTGAAGAACCTCGATAACCCGTTTACGACGGCTGCGCCGCCGGACGTAGCCTCGCAAAGCTCGTCAACTGCTACGGGATTTAACCGCGAACCTCTCGTAGCAGCTGTCGAGCCTGCGAGGCTGCGTCCGATTGCGAAGCGATCGTAAACCCACAAAACCCGATCTAACTGAAGAACCTCGATAACCCGTTTACGACGGCTGCGCCGCCGGACGTAGCCTCGCAAAGCTCGTCAACTGCTACGCGATTTAACCGCGAACCTCTCGTAGCAGCTGTCGAGCCTGCGAAGCTGCGTCCGATTGCGAAGCGATCGTAAACCCACAAAACCCGATCTAACTGAAGAACCTCGATAACCCGTTTACGACGGCTGCGCCGCCGGACGTAGCCTCGCAA
>NZ_WIWK01000306.1:0-420 GCF_009600165.1 Pseudomonas sp. FSL R10-0399 | reverse complement strand
GTTCACCCTGGTCATCGCTCAACTGCTGCAAAAGTTCAGGGCTGATGGTCAGGCGGTCGCAGCCGGCCAGCTGTTCGATCTGGCCGATATTGCGGAAGCTGGCGCCCATCACCACGGTGTTGTAGCCATTGGCCTTGTAGTAGTTGTAAATGCGCGTCACCGATTGCACGCCAGGGTCCTCGGCGCCCACGTAATCCGTGCCGGTGCTCTTTTTGTACCAGTCGTAGATACGGCCTACGAACGGCGAAATCAGGAACACACCGGCATCGGCGCAGGCCTGAGCCTGGGCGAAGGAGAACAGCAGCGTGAGGTTGGTCTGGATGCCTTCCTTTTCCAGCTGCTCGGCAGCACGGATGCCTTCACAGGTTGAGGCCAGCTTGATCAGCACGCGGTCTTTGGAGACCCCGGCTGCGTCATACA
>NZ_WIWK01000305.1:0-421 GCF_009600165.1 Pseudomonas sp. FSL R10-0399 | reverse complement strand
AAAGAACGATCTAATCAAAAGATCAGAAATCAACATTCACCATCGTTTGATGGAATGCTCATTTCTAAGCTTTACGATGCAGAAGCAGTTTATGGTGGAGCCAAACGGGATCGAACCGTTGACCTCCTGCGTGCAAGGCAGGCGCTCTCCCAGCTGAGCTATGGCCCCATATTTCTACAGGTACTTTCCACACAAAATTGGTGGGTCTGGGCAGATTCGAACTGCCGACCTCACCCTTATCAGGGGTGCGCTCTAACCAACTGAGCTACAGACCCAATTTCGAGCTTGCAACTGTTAGCGTGAGCTATCAGCTTGTAGCTTAAAGCTGCTTCTATCGTCTTCTTCAATGAATCAAGCAATTCGTGTGGGAACTTATGGAGCAGCTGATGTCGTCGATTAAGGAGGTGATCCAGCCGCAGGT
>NZ_WIWK01000304.1:0-424 GCF_009600165.1 Pseudomonas sp. FSL R10-0399 | reverse complement strand
CATCTGGCTGCTGCAAGCACCACCCGGCCAGGCGCTGGACGCCGACCGCCTGAGCGACTGGCACCATGCCCTGGAAAAACTCGGGCTGCCGTTTGCCACCAGCGCACCCATCAACTGGCTGGAGACAGGCCATGACTAAGCCACTGACGCTGGCCGTGGTCGGCCACACCAATGTCGGCAAAACCTCATTGCTGCGCACCCTCACCCGCGATGTCGGCTTTGGCGAAGTGTCCCATCGCCCCAGCACCACCCGGCATGTAGAAGGCGCACGGTTGTCGGTGGACGGCGAGCCGCTGCTGGAGTTATACGACACGCCGGGGCTGGAAGATGCCATCGCCCTGCTCGACTATCTGGAACGCCTCGACCGCCCCGGCGAGCGCCTTGACGGCCCGGCGCGGGTCGCACGGTTTCTCGACGGCAGCGA
>NZ_WIWK01000303.1:0-440 GCF_009600165.1 Pseudomonas sp. FSL R10-0399 | reverse complement strand
CCTTCTGGTGGCAACGTCTCAATGAAGGGAATGCCCTATGACGCCCGCGTTTACACCTACGACCACGCCACGGCGCCTGACTGATAAAGGATCTGCTAACCATGCTTGCATACCCTGAAGGTCTGCCTACGCCGCAGCGGGAGGGCTACGGCTTTGATCCTGTCAGTCCGATGACCAGCACAAAGCTGGTGAGCGGGCGTTCGGAGCGGCGCCGGGCTTTTGTCAGCACTCCCACTGTGGCCACCGTCACCTGGTTGCTGACACCGTCCGAGGCACAACTGTTTGAGGGGTGGTTTGAATACGTTTTGCTCTCCGGATCATTACCGTTCGAATGCCCACTCCTGACCCCGATAGGGATGGAGTCGTACCGCGCCAACTTCGTCGACATCTACAGCGGCCCAGTCTTGGTGGGTGTGGATTTTTGGCGGTTCAGTGCTCAG
>NZ_WIWK01000302.1:0-443 GCF_009600165.1 Pseudomonas sp. FSL R10-0399 | reverse complement strand
AGTGCCACCCAGCGGGCCGGCCGGGCCGGGCGACTGGAGCCGGGGGTGTGTTATCGGCTGTGGTCAGAGGACCAGCATGCGCAACTGGCGGCTTATGGAAGCGCTGAAATCCTCCAGGCAGACCTGTCCGGGTTGGCCCTGCAACTGGCGCGTTGGGGCGTCACCCCTGAGCAACTGACCTGGCTAGATGTACCGCCTGCCGCGAGTTATGCACAGGCCCGGCAACTGCTGGAGCGCTTGGGCGCCCTGCATGGGCCAAAACTGACGCCCCACGGCGAAGCGATGGCCGAACTGCCGGCGCACCCGCGTATCGCGCATTTGTTGCTGCGCGGGCACGATCTGGGGTTGGCGGCGATGGCCTGTGACGTAGCGGCGTTATTGGGTGAACGCGATATTTTGCGCGGTGCCGGGGCCGATGTGCACAGCCGTCTGGCCTTGTTGTC
>NZ_WIWK01000301.1:0-445 GCF_009600165.1 Pseudomonas sp. FSL R10-0399 | reverse complement strand
CATTATCGGCACCATCATGGTCGGCAACGTGTTCCGCATCATCATGCCCGCCCAGCGAGCCCTGGTTGCGGCCATCAAAGAAGGCCGCACGCCCGATCCAACGCTGCCAGCCAAAGGCCTGCTGCGTTCGCGTCACAACAACTACTTCACCTTGCCGGTGCTGTTCATCATGATCAGCAACCACTTCCCGAGCACCTACGGCAGCCAATACAACTGGCTGATCCTGGCCGGGATTGCGGTACTCGCGGTGTTGGTACGCCATTACTTCAACACCCGCCACGACAGCCACAAATATGCCTGGACCTTACCGGTCGCGGCATTGGGCATGGTCTGCCTGGCGTATGTCACTGGCCCCAAACCGGCACCTGCGACGCCTGACGTGGCCAAGGTCATCAAATACCAACCGCTGCCAGAAACGGCCGTGGGCGGTGTTAAAGCAGCAGAT
>NZ_WIWK01000300.1:0-454 GCF_009600165.1 Pseudomonas sp. FSL R10-0399 | reverse complement strand
GCTGGCCGAGGCGGGCGGGTTGCTGGTGTGGCGTCGCCAATACACCTCGCGCCTGCGCCAGGTCGACGCGCTGGAACTGCACGCGCTGCAGCACCTGCAACACGACGGCAGCTTTGCCGGGTTGTGCGAGTTCTTGGTTGAACATCTGGGCGAAGAAGAGGGTATTGGCCGGGCCGGTGAAATGCTGGCTGGCTGGATTGGCAGTGAATTGATTGTCGGTGTGATCAGCGACTGAGAATGGCGTAGGAGCGAGCTTGCTCGCGATCTGTTGATCTTGATCTGGCTTTTGATCTTGATCTAAGAGGCCCCGTTAAACCACGCTGGCCGATCGCGGCGGGCCCACCAAGTTTGGCTTGTGGTGAGGGCATGCCGAGCCTCAGCGAGGCACCGAGGGGTTGGGGCAAAAAGCGTTTGGCCACTTTGCGCTTTTCAAAGTGGCACGGCGTAAGGCCGG